>NZ_JAKGBH010000003.1:0-170715 GCF_021532515.1 Pseudoalteromonas sp. PAST1
CTGCTTCGGCGCTCCAATTGCCTGAAGCATCAGTGGTGACTGTCACGGTATGGCTGATACCATCAGCATCGGTAAAGGTCACGGCGAGTGAGGTATTGGCTAAGTCTGAGGTGCCAGTGACCGTCGGTGTATTGTCGTTGGTCAGTGCTGGCGCATCAATGCTAATCGTTGGTGCCGTCACATCGATGGTGCCTGTTTCAGTATCGCTGCCTTCGTTACCCGCCGCGTCACTCACGGTGGCCACCACGGTATAATCACCTTCGGCTAATGCCGAACTTGGCTCAACAGACCAACTGCCATCCGCTTGCACCGTCGCTGTCGCACTTTGTACATTACCGGCACTGTCAGTGATAGTAAGCAGCACTAAGCTGCCCACAGCCGCTCCGGTGGTTTGCCCACTGATGAGCGGTGTCACATCATTACTATCGGCCAAGGTATCAAGGCTAATCGTCGGTGCGGTAATGTCGATTTCACCAGTGGCACTATCGGTACCAGTATTACCTGCCGCATCTGAAACTTCTGCTTCAATAGTGTAATTACCCTCGGCAAGTACTTCAGTTGCAGCAACTGACCAGCTTCCGTCAGCACTAGTAATAGCAATTAAAGTTTGAATATTACCAGCACTGTCGGTAACCGTTAGTCTAACCTCAGTACCTGCAGGAACGCCTGAGCTTTGTCCTGAGAATACTGGGGTTGTATCATTTGTGATATTTTGAGGATCGATGAATACACTTGGTGCTGTGGTATCGATATTACCCGTTGCGGTGTCAGATCCTTGATTTCCTGCAGTATCTTGTACTGTAGCAACAACAGTAAATTCTCCTTCAGCAATTGCTACGCTAGGCTCAACAGACCAGCTGCCGTCCGCTTGAACAATCGCTGTCGCTGTTTGAACATTACCAGCACTATCGGTGATTTCTAAATTAACAAGTGTACCTGTTTCAACACCATTCGCTACACCACTGATCAGCGGTGTTACATCAGCACTATCTGACAATGGATCAACACTAATAGTAGGGGCTGTTAAATCAATTAAACCGGTTGCCGAGGTTGAAGCAGAGTTTCCAGCAACATCACTCACAGATGCTTCGACAGTGAAGCTTCCTTCAGCAATAATAACCTCAGCATCAACAGACCATGATCCATCAGCTAATGTGGTAGTAGTTAAAGTTTGGGTATTACCCGAACTATCTGTTATTAATAAAGTTACCTGCGTGCCTTGCGGTACACCTGTTGTTTGACCCGTTAGAGTAGGTGTAACGTCATTTGTATCAGCAATAGCATCAATGCTAATTGTAGGCGCAGATAAATCGATGATACCTAATTGAGAGTCGCTCGCTTCATTGCCTGCATTATCTACCACCTCAGCTAATACAGAATACTGTCCTTCAGCCAGCGCATTGCTAACTTCTGCTGACCATGAACCATCTTGCGAGATAACAACAGATGCTGTCTGAACGGCTCCTGCACTGTCAGTAATTGTGAGTGTTACGACACTACCAGCCGCCAAACCTGACGTCTGACCCGTAATGATCGGAGTAACATCGTTGCTATCTACTAAGGCATCAATACTGACTGTCGGCGCTGTTACATCAATTACGCCTTGAGCAGCAGCATCACTGGTCAAGCCATCAACTGTTACTGACGCATTAACAGTAAATGTGCCTTCACTTAAAGCTTGCTGTATCTCTACACTCCACTGACCATTCTGCACTGTTGCAGTAAGCTGTTGGCTGTTGTTATTACTGTCTTCAACAATTATAGTTATGACGCTGCCATTAGGGGCATCTGAGGTGCCACTTATAGTTGGTGTTGTGTCATTGGTTTCGTTGATTGCATCTATTGCAATGCTAGGCGCAGCACTATTTAAAATAAAGCTATTCGTTGCTTGGGCCTGATTGCCTGCAGCATCAGTTATTGACGCTGTAACATTGATGTTGCCATCGTCTAATTCTGCAGGCACATCCCCAGACCAACTGCCATCAGCATTAACGGTTGCGCTAAATTCATAGCTGTTAATACCATCTGAGACAACAACCGTAACGATACTACCCGCAGGCTCATTCGTTTGTCCGCTAATTGTAGGCGTTGTATCGTTGACCGTTCCCAAATTGTCAATCGTAATAATTGGAGCAGTGAGATCAACAACACCGTTTTGAGTGATTTGCGTTTGATTGCCAGATTCATCCTCTACACTTGCTGTCACCGTGAACGCCCCTTCAGCTAGAGGCGTATTAGGGCTGATTGACCAGCTTCCGTCCGCAGCCACAACCGCAGAAAGCGTTTGTACCACGCCATCGCTGTCAGTAACGTTGACAGTAACAATACTGCCTGCAGTGACATCAGTTGTGCCTGTGATCAACGGCGTACTGTCATTAGTTAAAGGATCAAAATCTAACGTTAATAAAGGATTAATTCCATCGAACGTACCAACTTCAGTATCCGTGCCTGTATTACCTGCATTATCAGTGATGCTGGCTGTTACAGTAAATTCCCCCTGCGACACTGCACTTGTAACAGGCACTGCCCAATTTCCATCAGCATCAACAGTTGTCGTATAGGTTTGGCTATTATTTTGAGAGTCGACAACAGTAACTGTTACTGTATTACCTGCCGTCGCTCCTTGTGAGCTGCCTGAAATTAGAGGCGTACTGTCATTGATAGCGCCTATGGTATCTATGCTAATAAGCGGTGCAGTCGTATCAACCACTGCGGTGATCGAATCATTTGCGGTATTACCAAATTGGTCGGTAACAGTGGCATCAATCGTAAACTCACCCTCTGCAAGTTCATCTGATACATTGATACTCCAATCTCCATTTGCATCAACTGTTGTTGTAAATGTTTGGCTTGGACCCGAAGCAGGAATAATCACCACCGTGACCACATCACCTGCTGTTGCATTTAATGTTGAACCTGAAATACTGGGTGTTGTGTCGTTTGTTTCGCCTAACGCATCAATTAAGATAGTTAAAGATGAACTATCCACCGTACCCGTTTCTGAATCCGAGGCTTGATTACCAGCTAAGTCAGATACCGTAGCGGTAACCGTGTATTGCCCATCAGCAAGGCTGCCTGGTACGTCTGCACTAAATACACCATTATCATTAGTGATTGCAGTAAACGTCTGACTATTGCCATTTGCATCTGTGACAACTAAAGTGACCGGTGTGCCTGCTGCAACGCCTTGCACTGTGCCTGAAATTGTAGGTGTGTTGTCAGCACTACTTCCTAAGTTATCAAGGCTTATAATTGGCGCGGTTAGATCAATGATCCCTGTCGTCGTATCTTGAGCTTGATTACCAGCAGGATCACTCACTGTTGCGGTAATTGTAAACTCACCCTCAGCCAACACTTGATTTGCACCAACTTGCCAGCTGCTATCTGCGTTAACTGTGGTCGTCAGTATTTGCTGATTTCCATTACTATCAACGAGTATGATCGTAACAACCGAGCCAGCATCAACCCCTGATACAACACCTGAAATAATGGGTGTAACATCATTAGAATCGTTAAACTCATCAATTGTGATGGTAGGTGCTGTTAAATCAATCACACCCGTTTCAATGTCTTGTGCGCTATTTCCTGCTTCATCTTGAGTTTGCGCAACAACAGTGAACTCGCCTTCAGCTAGCTCTTGATCAATATTAATCGACCAGCTGCCATCGGCATTTGTAACAGTTGCAAATACTTGTGCACTCCCATTACTGTCGGTAACCGTGACTGTAACTGTGCTACCAGCATTTAACCCTTGTGTTGTGCCAGATATTGTCGGCGTGGTGTCATTACTATCAGCAATTGCATTAATATTAATAATTGGTGCAGTTAAATCTATTGTGCCAGTCGCTGTTGCTGAACTGGTGTTACCCGCTTCGTCGCTTGCGCTTGCAGTGACAGTATAATCTCCCTCAGCAAGCTCATTTAAAGTTTCGACTTGCCATACACCTTGTGCATTTGTGGTGGTTGTTATCGTTTGCACAACACCATTACTATCTGTAATGACTAACGTAACTGTCGTTCCTACTGGTACATCTGCAACAGATCCTGAAATTAGTGGAGTTGTGTCATTAGTATCATTTAAAGGATTGATTGAAATAGTAGGATCGGTTAAATCAATGACCCCTATTTCTGTTGCTGTCGCTGTATTACCCACTTCATCGGTTACTGTCGCGGTGACTGTGAATTGACCTTCAGCCAATGCAGTACTTGCTTCAACAGTCCAATTACCGTTTGCATCGGTAATAACTTGTAAAGTTTCAGTCGCTCCATCACTTCCTGTAAATGTAACAGTAACGACTGCGCCTGGTTCAACATCTTGTGTTGAACCAGATACACTTGGAGTCGTGTCATTAGTATCAATAATGAAATTAATACTGACTGTTAAATCTACATTACCAATCGCGGTTGCTTGTGCTTCATTACCTTGAGGATCTAATACCGATGCGACGACTGTAAAATCTCCTTCAGGTAAAGGCTCTGTCAATTGAATAGACCAACTTCCATCAGCTTGAGTGATTGCGAGTAAATTAATAACCCGCCCATCACTTGCTGTAATTGTCAGCGAAATTGTCGTTCCAGTAGCTACGCCATCGGTTTGCCCACTCAGCAATGGTGTTGTGTCATTACTATCAGCAATAGAATCAATTGTGATTGAAATAGGAGAAAATGCGACAGTACCTGTCGTATTTGCAGATGCTGAGTTACCCGCAGCATCACTAACGGTAGCAATTGCCGTAAAACTGCCTTCAGGCAAAGGGCTTATTGCATCAACACTATAACTGCCATCAGCGAGAACAAGCGCCGTTAACGTTTGCGACTGACCATTACTATCAACAACTTGTATTGTAACTTCGGTGCCCTCTGACACCCCTTCAACTCGCCCGACAAAGGTTGGCGTTGTATCATTTGTATTAGCAATAGCTGTTAACGTTATGTCAGGAGCCGTCAAGTCAACAACCCCTTGGGTGTCAGCTTGAGCTGTATTTCCGGCTGCATCAGTTACGGATGCACTTACGTCAAAAATCCCTTCTGCAAGATCTGCGACAACATCTAAACTCCAATTCCCATCAGCATCGGTTACCGTTGTTAATGTTTGAACTTGACCATTAATATCAGTGACAACAACGGTAACAAGTGTGCCTTGTTGAACACCAACAACATTACCACTGATATTTGGCGTCGTGTCCTGCGTATCATCAATTGGGGTGATACTAATCACAGGCGCTGTATTATCAATAACACCAGTGGTCGTTGCTTGCGCCTCATTTCCAGCAATATCAACGGCTGTTGCAGTTACAGTAAACTCACCTTCAACAAGTGCATCAGGCACATCAACGATCCAACTACCATCTTCGGCAACAATTGCAGTTACGGTCTGCACTGTATTATCTGCGCCAGTGATCACGACAGTGATTTCACTACCAACAGTGACTCCACTTACCGTTCCTGAAATAGTTGGCGTGGTATCATTTGTTTCGCCGATGGTGTCAATACTTATAACGGGAGCAGTCAGATCGACTAGACCATTTTCACTATCACTGCCTTCATTGCCAGCCTCATCAACTGCCGATGCAACGACCGTATAAAGCCCCTCAGCAAGTGCTTCAGTCGTAATACTCCAATTTCCTTGATCATCTACTTGCGTCGCTATTACCTGCACTTGTCCTGCGCTGTCTGTAACAGTGATAGTGACAGTATCACCACTGCTAATACCAGACACTGTGCCAGTAATTAGTACATTTTGAATCGCTGAATCAGTAAGTGTATCAATCGTTACAACTGGCGCGACAGTATCAATACTTGCGCCAATATTATCTGATACGGGGTCACCATTTGGATCAAGAGCAACCACATCGACAGTGATTGGACCATCAGGTAATGGGTCAAGTGGTGGGGTTACAAAAGTACCATCTGGTTGGACTACAACAGTCACAACTTGGGTATTACCATTCGCGTCGGTTACTGTCACCGTGACCGTTTGTCCTACTAGGTTTTCAGATGTACCTGATATAACTGGTTGTGGATTATTAGTAAGACCTAATTCATTGACACTCAATGTTGCAATTAACTCATCACCAGGCACAACACCATCGGTTGTATCTCTAGGAGAGAAAATGCCAGTGTTATCAGCGTTAAAGCTGTCATCAAATGCTAAACTAGATGGGTCGATACCTTCAGCGATACGTGCTAGCTCTACAAACGAGGTGCCTCCGCCAGATGCAGCACCACCGCCTCCACCAGCAGCCGTCGCCTCTAAATTATCTAAAATGTCTCCCCCCCCTTCAAGCGCATCTAAAAAATCACTGATATCAGTGCCTGTTTGTTGCTCTGGGGTTGGTTGATTGGGTTGATTTAAACTTGCAATGGCTTCGTCGATACTATCATCGAAAAGGGTATTCTCTGAGTTATCTTGCGTCTCTTTTGCTAGCAAGTCAGGGGTTATAGTCACTGATTTATTGGCAGGGATCGCCAACGACTCTCCTTGTACATCAATTAATATGGTCGAGTTATCTGCGGTAACAACAGTATCTCCTACCGTTATCACATCGCCAACTGAGAGGGCTTTTATAGAACCATCCGCTTGCACTAAGCCTGCAGAACCTTGTACATCAATAACCAGTAATTGATTTGCGTCCATTTGCTTTTCCTCAAACTATGAGTAATACATTTGTATAACTTAAGCTTAGCCAGCAAGTAACACTTTGTTACTGGACCATGGTACAGGTGAACACCAAAAAACAGCACTATTTCACTAATATTCGAATAAACAAAACAATTAATAAAAAACTAAAAGCAACACAAAAGTATCATTTGCAGTATTTGAAATTGTTGGCTAAACCTTAACTTAGCGTGAATAAAATTTAGTCTAAAAAGAGGATCATATGGCTATAAGCAAGCAGTTCACTAGCAAAAAGCTCAGCGCTTTACTTATTTTAATGTTTGCAGCGAATGGAAGTGTATTCGACGCACAAGCAGAACAAACCTCTGTAATGCCTTTGCATTATGTATCTGATAAAGCAATTTCATCTAACCCAGAAGTACAACAAGCTTGGCATGCATTTAAAGCATCAATGTATGGCATTGATGCTGCTCGTTCAGGTTATTTACCAACCGTCGATGTATCAGCGAGTGCAGGTTATGAAAAACGTAACTACGGTATTGAAGATGAATACAACCGCAATACCGCAGAGCTCACATTAGGGCAAATGCTATACGATGGTTTTAGAACATCGAACACAGTTAAGCGCTTTGAACGAATTCAACTGATACGTTATTTTGAACTACTTGATCAAGCTGAAAAAATTGCACTTCAGGCAAGTATTGCTTACCTAGATGTGCAAAAGTTCACTGAGTTAGTTGAGCTTGCTGAAAATAACTTAAAAGAGCACGAGGCTGTCTATCAGCAAATAGAGCAAAGCGTTGGTGCTGGTGTTGCTAGAGCAGCAGATCTTGAACAAATTAATGGTCGCCTCTCGCTTGCGCAATCGAATGTTATGACAGAGTATGCAAACTTGCATGATGTAAGTGCTCGCTATTTACGCATTGTTGGAGAGCTGCCAACAAAAGGAACAGCAAAAGCAAGACTAAGCGATGATGCAATTCCCATTACCATCAATCAAGCACTTGATATAGCTTACAAAAGCAGCCCTAACTTTTACGCGTCTCTGTATAATATCGAAGCGCAAAAAGCGAATGCTGATTCACAACGCTCCGCATTTCATCCTAATGTAGATTTATCTGCACGCTACGGAATGCAAGATAGAGATGAGTTAGGTTTAAATGAAACTCGCTCTGAGGCAAGAGTTGGTATAGATATTCGCTACAATTTATACAATGGTGGCTTAGACAGTGCGAATCTTGATCAAGCCTATCAAGAGATTAATGTTGCTAAATATCAGCGCGACCAAACCTGTATTGAAATTAGACAAAACCTTCAAGTTGCTTATAACAATGTGCAGGTTTTACAAAATAAGATCCCTTCTCTTGCTAGCCATAAAGAGTCATCTAATAAAGTAAAATATGCCTATAAAGACCAGTTTGATATTGGCCAAAGAACGTTACTTGATGTGCTTGACGCTGAAAATGAAGCATTTCAATCAAATCGTTCTTATATCGCGGCTCTATATGACAGACAGTCAGCTATTTTAACTATGCTTGCGGAGATGGGGAAATTACTCGACACGCTCAACGTTACATCCGACAAGTTTCCAAAAATTACAGAGTTAACTGATGACCCAATTGCATTAAATGCAGACAGTATTTGTCCAAAATTTGATGTAGCTGCAACGATTGGCAGACAAGCATTCTTGCAGAAAAAAAAACAGCAAGATAATGCATATATGACAGTAACCGCTATGCCTAGCTACTTAACTATGCCGGCAACTCCTGTCGAAACAGCTACGACATTTGCCGATGATGATAATGATAGTATCGCAAATGCGCAAGATGAATGCCCATCTACGCCTGCATTTACGGAGGTTGATGAAAAAGGCTGCACAAAGTATCGAAGCAACACGAGTAATGTAGAGATTGGCATTCCTTTTCTCGCAGACTCAAGTGTTGTGCGCCCTCAGTATATGCAGGAAATAGCTCGACTTGCTGATTTCTTAAAAGAACACCCCAACAAAAATGTTGAAATTCAAGGGCATGCTTCCCTTGAAGGACCAGCCCTTCACAATAGAAAGCTCTCTGAAGAACGCGCATCTTCGGTTGCTGAGATATTAATCCAGCAATACGGTATTGCCCCAAACAGAGTGAAATCGCTTGGTTATGGTGTTGATCAACCAAGAATAAATGAGATTTCAGTTAGAGCAAATGCTGCAAATCGTCGCATTGAAGCAGTGATAACCGACGCAGGTAGCCGCCCAGCAGTCATGAAAGATGGCTGGTCGTAAAGCTCATGGTGAATTTAATACCAATTCGCTTAATTTAGTATTTTTGCGCATTGGTATAAGTATGGATATTGTATGCAAGAAACTGATGCTCAAGATCATGGTGGCAGCCTTGTTGACTGTCTAGAAACCCTATGCCGCTATCATGATCGAGAATTTTCTCGTGAAACATTATTAAGCGGTTTACCCCTTGAGAACGGCTTATTGACTCCGTCAGGTTTTTCACGTGCCGCTAAACGTATAGGCTTTAAAACTAAAATTGTTCACAAACCCCTATGCGACCTTAATACAGCTTTGTTACCTGCGGTGTTAATCCTAAAAGGTAATAAAGCCTGTGTAATTACTGAGCTTGATATCGAAAACGACAGCGCTGAGGTCATCTACCCTGAATTAAATGACTCCGCCGTTAAAATCAGTATTACAAAACTTGCTGATAGCAGCACAGCAATGGTTATTTATGCACAGCCCGAATTCGCTTTTGACGCACGCTCCCCTGTACTACAAAAATTAGCCAAAGATGGCTGGTTTTGGGGAGTCATCAAAGAGTGCCGAAGTTTATACAAAGATGTAGTCGTTTCTGCCATTGCATTAGGCGTATTATCAATTGCGATGCCGCTTTTTGTTATGAATGTGTATGACCGTGTTGTACCCAATCATGCAGTAGAAACCCTATGGGTGCTGGCAAGCGGTGTTTTAATTGCACTCACCGCAGATTTTATTTTACGGTTAGTTCGAAGTTACTTTGTGGAGCTGGCAGCAAGTCGTATTGATGTCAAAGTTTCAGCTGTCATTATGGAACGCGTACTTGGCATGAAACTAAAAAACCGCCCCGCTTCTGCAGGTTCGTTTGCAAGTAATATTCAATCATTTGAAGCGGTCAGAGGCTTCTTTAGCTCTATGACCCTTATTGCGCTTGTCGATTTACCTTTTGTTTTACTCTATTTAATCGTAATCGCGATCATTGGCGTCGAATTAAGCTTACCAATAATCGTCGGGGCTTTGATATTGCTCTGTTACGCATTAGCAGCCCACCGAAAGCTTGAAAGCCTCTCAGAGCAAACAATGAAAGCAAGCTCTATGCGCAATGCAATTTTAGTTGAAAGCTTAACTAATATTGAAGATGTAAAAAGCTTTCATAGTGAGTGTAAAACTCAGTCCAATTGGGAGAAATCAACAATTTACATTGCTCGCGTTAACGCGCAAAGCCGCTTAATTTCATCTTCTATCAGCAATGCAGGTTCATGGGTTCAGCAATGTGTTGGGGTCATAATTATGATGGTTGGCGTACATCTCATTATTTCCGGAGACCTCACTCAAGGAGGGCTCATTGCAGCCTACTTACTTTCGTCGCGTACTATGGCTCCAATTACCCAATCTGCTGCTGTGCTAGCTCAGTTTCATCATGCCGCGATTGCAATGCATTCACTCAATGAAATTATGGATAATGAAGTTGAACGCCCAGCCGGCAAGCACTGGCTAAGTCACCCAGTACTACTGGGTGATATTGAATTTAATGATGTTCGGTTTAAGTACTCTCAAGAAAGCAATGAAGCATTAAGTGGTGTTAGCTTTAAAATAAAGTCTGGTGAAAAAGTAGCGATTCTTGGTCGCAATGGCTCTGGTAAAAGCACAATTGAAAAATTAATTCTCGGCCTGTATGAACCAACTTCTGGCAGTATCTTAATAGATAATAATGATATCCATCAGATCGATCCTGCCGAGTTACGACATAACATTGGCTACGTACCACAAACAATTTCTTTATTTTTTGGCACCCTTAAAGACAATATCACCCTTAGTGCATGGCATGCTGAAGACGAGCAAATTTTATCTGCGTGTCAACAAAGCCAATTATTTGAGTTAATAAACTCACACCCAGATGGTTTTGACCTACAAGTGGGTGAACAAGGCCGGCTACTTTCTGGCGGGCAGCGCCAAGCTGTTGGGATTGCACGTGCGCTTCTGAACAATCCGCCCATCTTACTGATGGATGAACCCACATCAGCACTTGATCACAATAGCGAAAGTAAAATTATTAACAATATTAAGCGCAACAGCCAAGAGAAGACCCTAATTGTCGTCACTCACAGAACCTCATTACTCGAGCTGGTAGACCGCATCATTGTACTTGATAACGGCAAAGTGGTTGCTGATGGCCCCAAGGCACAGGTGTTATCGGCTTTAAATAACCATACAGTAGGAAAAGTATCATGAGTAATAAAAACTTACCTATTGAACAGCGCTCATTTGAGCATCTAAACAAGGTGCTGGAAAAGCAAAAAGCAAAACGTCCCTCTATTTTCTCTAAGCTTTTTTCCGGTTGGTTATCACCGCCAAATAGTCAAGACTGGGTCGTTGACGCACAATGGGAAAAAATGCAGCAACAACCAGCAAGTGCCCGATTACTGCTTTACATTATCTGTATCAGTATTGTTGCGCTTATTGTTTGGTCGGGATTTGCTCACCTTGATGAAGTAGCCAGAGGAGAAGGCCGTGTAATCCCATCTCACAAATTGCAAATAGTGCAGTCGTACGATGGTGGTATGGTCGAGCAGATATTTGTACGTGAAGGACAAGTTGTTAATGCAGGTGATGTTTTAATAAAAATAGATCCCACACGGTTTATTTCTTCATTTAGAGAAAACCAAGCTAAGGTACTGTCTTTGACTGCTAAAGTTGAGCGATTAAAAGCTCTTACGCAAAAAAAACCTCTGCTATTTGCTGCCAGCTTGATAGAGCAAGCACCGGACGCGGTTCTACATGAACAAGCTATTTTTGAAAGCAGTAACAAAGAACTTGAGCAACAGGTTACCATTCATAAACGCCAATTAGAGCAGCGTCGACAAGATTATGCCGAAGCTAGGGCTGCATTACAGCAACACACGAATTCATTGAGTTTAGCTAACCGAGAGTTAGCAGTAACTCGCCCCCTACTTCGCACAGGTGCGGTATCAGACATAGATATAATTCGCTTAGAGCGCCAAATTGTTGAACATACAGGTGAAATAAATCGAACAAAAGCGGCAATAAATCGTAGCCTATCAGCTATAAATGAAGCAAAAAACAAAGTCACCGAAGTTGAGCTTGCCATGATAAATCGCTGGAGTAATGAGCTATCAGAAGCCTTACTCAGGCTTGATGCAATGAAAGAAACTGAGTCTGGACTTGCTGATAAAGTTGCACAAACGGAGATCCGCTCCCCCGTCAATGGAACGGTTCAACGCCTATTAGTCAACACAGTTGGCGGAGTACTCCAACCTGGCAGCGACGCAATTGAAATTATTCCACTCGATGATCAATTGGTTGTTGAAGCTAAAATTCTACCTAAAGACATTGCTTTTTTACGCCCAGGTCAAGCTGCAATGATTAAATTTAGTGCTTATGATTTTGCGATCTATGGCGGCTTAGAGGCTGAAGTTACTCATATCAGCGCTGATACGATTACAGATGACAGAGACAATACATTTTACTTAGTGCAGCTTAAAACAAATCGTAATCACTTTGCAGACAACCTAACCATCATTCCGGGAATGACTACACAAGTCGATATTATTACCGGTAAAAAAACGGTTCTTGAGTATTTATTCAAACCAATTTTGCGTGCAACGTCGCTGGCAATGAGTGAACGCTAGCGGGCTTTTTAATGGAGTAATCATGCGTCGCAGTATTTTTATTACACAAGATGACTTGCAATCGCCTCACTGGTTAAGTGCATTTCCAAATTGCGTAATTCAGACAGCCTGCCCTAAGAAATTATTAGCAGACACATTAGTCTGGTTACTTGCAGACTCTGCGGATTGGCAAGTGCAGCTACAAAAATTAACCGCACAACGACTACCCGTGATTGTGATGACAACTCAGCTGGATATTCAACAACTGTGTGATGCACTGCAACTTGGTGCACGCGGATACATTGAAGCATTTGCAAACAAAACTGTCATCGAACAAGTTGCTGAAACCGTTAACGCCGGTGGAATTTGGCTTCCTGGGCAATTACTTTCAAACTTGGTTGGCGTGTTATCAGGACAAGCAATTAACTATCCGCATCAATGTGATCTGAGTTCTCTCACCAAGCGTGAAAAACAGGTTGTTGATGAAGTTATAAAAGGTGCAACCAACAAACAAGTCGCGCAAGTTTTAAATATTACTGAGCGCACTGTCAAAGAGCACATGAGCTCAATTTTTCATAAATTAAAGGTACGCGATCGAATGCAATTAATGCTTGCTGTGAAGGGTCATTAAACTGACTCTTCAACCGCAACAACACCATCAAAACCAAGCCCTTTTAAGGTTGATTGATCACTTGGGTTTTTAACCCCTTCAGCAACAACCTTAATCCCTAGCGAGTGAGCTAATGAGCATACCCCTCTCAAAAAGCTTTGGTTTGAGTCATTAAAACTAATGTTATGACAATAAACGCTGTCTACCTTTATCATCTCAAGGCCAAGCTCTTGGATTTTAGTTAATTTTGTAAACTCAGCCCCAACGCGTTTTAACGCAACTTTTGCACCTATGCTATGCACCTGACTGCAAAAACGCCTGAATAACGGTAAATCTTTAATGGCAGTGTTTGCTCGTACCTCAAAGCAAATTCGCTTAGCAAGTTCAGGGTAAGCACACAATCCTGTCAAAATTGACGCTACGGCCATATCATCATGTAAGGTACCTGCTGAGAGCTCCATCCCCAGCAAGGCACCGTCTGTTAACTCACCATATTGCTTAATCATCAATTTCATTAGGCTCCAATCAAGCCGCGCTAGTAATTGAAGTTTGTGCGCCCATTGATAGTAAAATCCTATTCCGTACTTCTCTCCTTTGAGCAATAAACTCAGTGAAATTTGTTGTTGTAGAAGAACGTCGCTGAACGAAGTAACGGGATATAATGCAATTTCTAGTTGGTTTTCTTTTAATGCTAATTCTATCGTTTCTCGCCAAAAATTAAGGTCATCATTTCTAAGCTCAGCAGTACCATCTACAGTAAAGTGGGCATTACAACCAGGCTTTGAAATCGCCACTTTTAATAAGCTATCAACCCGTTTTAACAGCGCTCCTCGCGTATCGTTGGTAGTAACTAAACTGCAACTATGAGATACAGCAAGATCCACCTGTGCGTACTGAGCAACTAATTGCTGATGAGACTGCAAAATATTGTCACTCAACAGTGTTAGATCACTCACATCAGAAAACAACACCAAAAAGTCGACATGCGACATTCGCGCAATATGGCTCTCTCTAAAGCTATCTTCATTAGACTCTAGAAATGCAACTAACGACTGCGAGAAAAGACGTAAAAACTCGACCATCTCTACACGTCCAACTTGCTCTGTTAGCTCGTCAAGATTAACCACCCTAAAAAGGAATAATGCGCCATGCCCTTGTGTATTATCTAAAAAGGTATCTAAGGTCGCATTAAAATACTCACGATTTGCAAGCCCAGTCAGGTCATCGTGCTGGCTCTTAAAACGCATTTCTTCAAGCCTTTGACGGTCTTCTTTCACAATGCGGCTAAAACGTGTAGATAGTAAGTTCATTGAAGAAACTAATTTGGCAAACTCGTATGTTCTAGGCACCTTTGATTTAATAAAGCGCTTTTCTCCTAACGCTATTGCTTGGCGCATTACATCGCTCAAAGGGCTTAAAATTTTCGATAAGAAGTAAGCGCTCGCTATACAAGCAACAACTGCAACAGCAAGAAAGCTAAAAAACAAATGCACCGAACTTTGCCAAAGCGCATCTTGTGTATGTTGACTATGACTTTCAACATATAAAGTACCATATTGCTGCCAACCATCACTGACAAGCGCAATGCCGGGTGCTACTTCAAGAGAATATAAATGGCGGAACCAGCTCGGTGCATCAAGCACTAACTCGCCCTTAAATGCACGTTTTATAATAGTCTCACCATTCGGATCTTTTAATTCAATACGTTGGTAATAACCTGTATCAAACGACGCCGAAAGAAGCAGTTCGATTTCCACCGGGTCCTTATCCATTTGACTCAACATTAGCGCTAATGAATTTGCATTATCTACATTTTTCATTTTAAGTTCGGCTGTAAAATAGTCTTTTGCCGAACTTGTACTAATCAGCAAACTGCTAATAAAGCCAATAATGATCACCACTAAAATGGCAATCCATAACTCTTGTTTCAAAGTAATGGTTTTTTTGCGTTTAAACGCTTTAATTATATTCACCATTTAACTCCTTCTTTACGAGTTTGCTCTAAAATATGTCGCCAACGTGATAGCCTCGCTGTCGGATCGGCTACGCTTTGTGCTGAATTGTTAGCCCAAAGGCCCTTACTGTTAAAGCTGAAAACAGGACTAAGATCGGTGCGCTTTGCAGCAGGCAACACTTTTACGATTAAGCTGTCTAAAATAAGTGGTTGTGCATTGGGTTGACTGTAATAACCCAACACCATGTGGGCTTGGGTCTTCCTAGTTCCAGGTAATTGCGCTTTAACATAAATCAATCGAAGCTTGGTGTCGCTTATACCCAAAGCGCGTAAGCTGACGTACTTAGCAATAGCATAATCTTCACAATCACCAAGCCCTGTTCCCATTGTTTCTAGTGGGGTTGCCCAATAATCATTTTGTTTCCATAGCTGGATATCAGTTTGATAACGTAAACTACGCGCAAAAAAATCATTAACGACTAAAATTTGCTGTTGTTCAGGAAGATTTTGAGCATGCTGCAACATGCCTTGCCATTGCCTTGCGACAGTAACTCGCGTGGCACCGTAGCGTTGCTGCATTTGTTGAATAAAGGTTGAGAACTCGATCACTAAGCGCTCAGCTAAAGCACCGCTAGTGACGCAAAATAGAATGACAATTGAAGAAGATAAAAAGCGGTAACGCCCAATAAAACGACAAGCAAAGATACAAGCCTTAGATAACATAAGGCATGCCTTGAAGATATTCAGCTTGAATGTAATCGTGTGTGTTACCCATTATGCTTTAATAAAAAAATATGATTTTTAAAGCATAGCACCCAAGCTGAAACTATGAGAATTTAAGCGCTAATAATACGTTACTTTTTTTACCTGTCGAGGTTTTACTTCGCCGATGTATAAATCGTGGACACGCTTCATATCGAGCTGCAATTCAGTTGCATAGGTATCGCCTACTGCATAAGTCTTGATCACCTGTGCACCTTTGATCACACCTTGTACTTGGCTTTGTAATTGATCATTATGGGCGATACTGTTTTGCACTGTGGTACCTGCGGAAATTTTTTGCCCGTAAACTTGCTCAGCAAGCTCTCGATACGCTTCAAGCTTTGAGGCTTTAATCGCAAGAAGGGTACGCTGCGATTCATTATTACCAGGTTGAGCACTAATAGGCGCATAACCCACGGCTTTTAGCACTGGGTAGCTATCTGGCTCAATGTAAGTGTATTCTACATGTTTATCAAAAATACTACTGCAGCCGGTTAATGCTGCGCAGGCAACCAGCCCGCCGAATAATAATGCTCGCATGATTTATTTCCGCTTAAAACTCTTTGGCTACAAATATGCACGTTTAATGCCACTGTGGTACAGTCCTTGCTCGTTAAGGTTATTCATTGGTTTTAATGCTAGGTGTCAGCATGAAAAATAAAACAAGAGCCAACTTTAAGTGGTTCGCTTTAGCCTTTACAATTTTGTTTTCTAACAATAGCTTAGCGCAGTGGTTTGAATCTACAGGTCATGCTGTTATAAAAAATGGCGATACGAGCCAAGCCAAATCTGCCGCTATTAAAGACGCCATAACTCAGGCGTTAGTGTTTTCTGGCGCTCGAGTTAGCTCAGTACAAACCCTCGTTGACGGGGTTTTGACGCAAGATCAGCTAAAAATAAGCAGCCACGGTGAAATCCAAAAAATAGAACTGATCAGCGAAGACCGCCATAACGACACCTATGCTATAACGCTGCGCTTAGATATTTTTGCTCAAGCAGAAGAATGCCCAGCAAACCAATACACTAAATTTATTGCCGTGACACAAAGCCAACTGGCCAACCGCGAGCAAGCGCGCATGGGCCAAATTTTTGACGTAAACAAAGCTATTAGCGAACACCTCTATGCCAGCTTAAACAGTACGCAAATGGCTGCAAAGCCAACAGCCTATTACAATATCCCACTGCGAGTAGATCATTTTTTCACTCAGCAATACGATTACAGTAATGCGCTACTTGAAGAGATCACTAGCCGCAGTAACTCGCAATATGTATTACTGAGCCGTATCCGTGACTTATCGGTTAACCATAAGATCAACAACGATTATGCGTTTTGGCAGGATGATAGTTTCAAGCGTGCATACAAAGTAGATTACGTATTATTTGATGGCACCACTTACGAAAAGCTCTGGCAAAAAAGCTACCAAACAGAAGGCATTTGGCCGTATAAAAAGACTGAGATCATCGATGTATATAGCGACCGATTTTGGGCAACTGACTATGGCCAAGCTATCAGCGATATAAACCAAACCCTAACCTATGACTTACAAGCAGCCATGGCCTGCTTACCCACGCAAGGAAAAATACTGCATATCGAAAACGATAGGCTAATCATCAACTTGGGTAAGGCGCACGGGATTGAGCAAGGGCAAATTTTAAATATTGCCCATCATAATTACCTAACGGATGCACAGGGTAATAAGCTTCCGCATAAAATCACCACACTTAACCAGATAAAAGTAACTCAGCTTTATCAGCAATCAGCGGTAGCCATAAGTATTGATCAGCAACCACTACCAAACATTCAAATAAACGATATTGTTGAATTAGCTACTAGCGAGTAAATGAGCTTGTAGTCCCTTATGAGCATTTAGCCAGTCGGCTAATTGCTCAACGCCTGCTATATGTGGGTAATGCTTACGGGTTGCAATAACAACTTGGCGCTGCTGATTTGGTGTAATTGCTAAGTACTTTACTCCTTCACGTGGTGTACAAGCAAGCTTAGGAACAAAAGTTAACCCATCATCCATTGCCACCAGCGCGAGTAAGGTTTCAATACTATTGCCTTTATATTGATTTGACACTTCAACCCCTGCTGAAAAGCAAAATTGTTCTGCTTGATCTTTAAAGCAATGCCCTTCATTTAGCATCAATAAATCACAACCTTGTAATTGAGCCAGCGCAACCTCAGGGTATTTTGCTAATGCATGTTGTTCAGAAACCGCTACTAAAAAATCTTCTTTATAAAGCGGTGACACATGATAAGGCGCTAAATCAGCCACATCAGCAACAATGGCAATATCAATCTCACCATTACCAAGCGCTACAAGCGTTTGTGCTGTTTGCATTTCTATAAATGAAAACTGAGTTTCACTAAAGGCTTGCTTCATCGACGTTAGCAGCGTTGGCAATAAATAAGGCGCAATGGTAGGAATAATACCGACATTTATTTTACCTTTTAGTGGGTCGTGTGAGCTGGTAGCTATTTCTTTAAGTACCTGTGTTTGCTCTAAAATAACTGTGATCTGTTTAAGTAGTTGCTCACCTTGCACAGTCAACGTAACCTGCTTAGTTGAACGGTCAAAAATAACAACACCCAACTCTTGCTCAAGCTTTTTGACCTGACCACTCAATGTAGGCTGGCTGACATAGCACGCATCAGCTGCTTTTCTAAAGTGCTTATATCGAGCAACTGCTTTTACATATTCGAAGTCTTTTAAATTCATATCACACCACCAATAGTTTTTACCTATCATACTAATACAAACAAACGATTGGAGCTATCATATATTAAATTGCATAATGGCACTCAACAAATCAAGAGGAATCAAAACAATGTTAAACAATATCGAAGGCCAAAGAGTACCAAACGTTACATTCGCAACACGTGTAGACGAGCAGTGGAAATCAATAACCACTGACGAAATTTTTAAAGGTAAAACGGTTGTGCTCTTTGCATTACCTGGTGCATTTACACCAACATGCTCATCAACTCACTTACCACGTTATAACGAGCTTGCAGCTGTATTTAAACAAAACGGCGTTGATGACATTGTTTGTATTTCTGTAAACGATACATTCGTAATGAATGCATGGGCTCAAAACCAAGAAGCGCAAAACATTACTCTATTACCAGATGGTAACGGTGAGTTTACCGACGGTATGGGTATGCTCGTTGATAAAAACGACTTAGGTTTTGGTAAACGCAGCTGGCGTTATTCTATGCTGGTAAAAGATGGCGTTATCGAAAAAATGTTTATTGAGCCACAAAAGCCAGGTGACCCGTTTGAAGTATCTGATGCAGATACCATGCTTGAATACATTAACCCAGCACAGGTAAAACCAGAATCAGTGAGCATTATTACTAAACCTAACTGCCCGTTCTGTACCAAAGCTAAAGCGCTACTAGACGCAAAAGGTTATGTGTACGAAGAAATTGTATTAGGTCAACACGCTTCACTAACGAGTTTAAAAGCAATTTCAGGTCGTGAGACAGTGCCGCAAGTATTTATAGGCGGTGAGCACATTGGTGGCTCTGACGATTTAGATAAACACTTTGCATAATTTTCAAGTTGGGGCTGCTCGTTGCAGCCCTTTATTATTTTAAAACCTCAACCCATTGATTCAATTATAAATTATATAACTGGTCTGCTCTCGCCATCACCCATATTTATATTCAAAATACCAACACCTTAGTTACCAAATTGTTACATAAAGCCAAGAATAAACTTAAAATGTCTGCAGCTACATTTACTCAAACCGTAACGAATTTAAGATGAATTAAGTGGAATATACAATGAAAAAACTATTACAAGGACTGATCCTATCCTTGCTATGTTTCGGTGGCCAAGCTCATGCTGCGTCAACTGGTACTATCGATTTACTCACCCATCCTGTTGGCATTATCTGCCTTGTTATTTTTATCTTTGCTTATGTGCTCGTCATACTCGAAGAAAAAATTCACTTACGCAAATCAAAACCCGTATTAGTTGCAGCCGGGATTATTTGGACCCTTATTGCTTGGCAATACAGTGCACAAAACTTATCTGATCTTAGCACCGACGCATTTCGTCATGCCTTGTTAGAATTTTCGGAGTTAATGCTATTTTTGCTCGTTGCGATGACCTACATTAACGCCCTAGAAGAACGCCGTTTATTTGATGGTCTAAGAAGCTGGCTAGTTGCGAGGGGCTTTAGTTACAAACAATTATTTTGGATAAGCGGTGTACTGGCATTTTGTATTTCACCTGTAGCCGATAACTTAACAACCGCCCTACTTTTATGTGCTGTGGTAATGAAAGTTGCAGCAAATGATAACCGCTTTATTGCTATGTCATGCGTAAATATAGTGATTGCCGCTAATGCCGGCGGCGCATTCAGCCCATTTGGTGACATCACGACACTGATGGTTTGGCAAGCCGATGTTGTTGCCTTTACCGAGTTCTTTGTTTTATTTCTGCCAGCTTTAGTCAGCTATATTATTCCTGCCTTTGTTATGTCTTTATTTATCAATAACCGTCACCCGGATACGGCCGATGAAGATATTGAACTTAAACGCGGTGCGCTTCGCATATTGTGCTTATTCTTACTGACAATTTTAACCGCCGTGGTGCTAAAAACCGCCTTTGGTCTACCGCCGGTTGTGGGCATGATGATGGGCCTTGGCTATTTACAGTTTTTTGGTTACTTCTTACGCGTGACACTCCCCGGCTCTCTTGCCAGAAAGCGTGCGATGGCAGAGCGTGAAGGTGATAAAGAGCGCTTATCTCGCTTAGGTAACGTTGTTCCTTTTGATGTATTTAGCCGTGTATCGAGAGCCGAGTGGGACACGCTCTTGTTCTTCTATGGCATCGTTATTTGTGTTGGTGGCTTAGGGTTTATCGGCTACTTAGCGCTACTTTCTGATTTACTTTATAACAACTGGTCTGCCACCGGTGCGAACATTATTCTTGGTTTAATGTCAGCGGTAGTAGATAACATTCCAGTGATGTTTGCAGTGCTGCAAATGATGCCTGATATGTCGCACGGTCAATGGTTGCTTATCACGCTAACAGCCGGAATTGGTGGTAGCCTGTTATCAATTGGCTCCGCGGCAGGGGTTGCACTAATGGGTCAAGCGCGAGGGATCTACACCTTTAATAGCCACTTAAAATGGTCGCCGGTCATTTTACTCGGTTACTTTGCTGGAGTATTAACTCATTTATACCTCAATACAGCCTACTTCGGCTAAGACTTAATAAAGTAAAAACCCTTATCACTTTGAGGGTTTTTACTTTAAATATTTCACAATGAGCAGTTTATAAACAACAGCGTCGTAATAAGCTGTGTTTTTGTCGTAAAAAGTCAAGATTAAGGCAGGCACTTTACTTTAGTCTAATAATTCACAAATAAGGTGAGTTGAGGACACACATATGAGCCAAATGAATTCTGTTGCCATGCAAAATGGCAAGTTGCATGTAAAAAAAATTGATATTCCTACTCCCGGACCCGGCCAAGTACTTGTAAAAAGCCTAGCTTGCGGTATTTGCGGTTCTGATATTCATATAACCCGCCACACAAGCGATGTATTCGATATCTATAAAAACCTTGGCATCATGGCTAAAGAGGCAGGCAATGACCAAGAAGTATTATTAGGCCATGAGTACGCGGCAGAAATCGTTAGCTACGGCCCAAATACTAAAGGCGAATTAGCTAAAGGCACCCGCGTAACCTCAGTGCCAATTTTACTTTCTGCGGGCGGCGCTGGCGTAGGTGTAACCCCTGGGCTATATGGTGCCTACTCTGAATACTTTATTGTTGATGAAGCCTTGCTATTACCTATTCCTGATGCTGTTCCATCAGAAGCAGCAGCCATTACAGAACCACTTGCCGTTGGCCTGCACGCAGTGAACCGTGCACAAATGAATAATGACGATGTTGCTATTGTGGTTGGCTGTGGCCCAATTGGCCTTGCCGCGATTGCCGCGTTAAAGCTTCAAGGCGTAAAACACATCGTTGCCTCTGATCCACAAGAAAGTAAAAAACAAATTGCCCTTGAATTTGGCGCCACAGTATATGTTAACCCTATGGCGGATGATGAAGTTGCTACAGCCGCAGCACTTGCGGGTAACAACAAGGTGGTTATTTTTGAATGTGCTGGTGTAAGCCGCTTATTAAACGATTACATTTTACGTGCGCCAGCAAAAGCAAAAATCATTGTAACTGGTGTACATACCGCGCCACTAAACGTTAACTTTGCTTATGCCACAGTGAAAGAGCTCGACCTTATTTTCTCTTATTACTACCAACCAGAAGAGTTTGCACAATCACTTGAGAACATCGCGTCAGGCAAAATTGCATGGCAAAAAATGCGTACTGGTAAAGTCGGCATCGACGGCGTACAAGGTGCGTTTGATACGTTATTTAAACCAAACGACCATATAAAAATCATCATTGAACCATGGCGCACAGGTGAGCTTGAAAAAGTAACGGGTTAATTTTAATGAGGCTATTAAAAAATTAATAGCCTCATTTTAGAGCTAAAATCTATAAGCGTTCAACTTACTATCAAAAACTAAGCCATCAGTCTCCTCACCTCTACCGCCATTTAAAACAGTTGTAAAAAATGATTTAACTACATCATTTGTCTTTTCATAGAACAGGCCATGGGTTTTCCCTACATTTGGGCCGCCAGTAAAGTCAAAATAAAAAGCATTTGAAGCGACCAAATTCCTAGCAGTTCTTCCTAACCGATCTTTTTGAAAATTCGCATCAGACCATTTTAGGACCCAATCATTTTCATTGATCGTAATATAAACTCGTTTTCCAGCTTCTATGTTATTTACCCAATGTTGATGACCTGCGTTATCAACATCAGCTTGGCACAATACAACGTTATCAAACATTCTTGTTTCAGCTTCGTATAAAGCGTTGATAACGTAATTCTGAAACAAATAATTCCCCAAACTGTATGTCATAAAGGTAAATTTAATATCACATGCCTCAAGGGCCTCTTTATTGAACGGCTCTTTCATGTAATGACCTAGCTTTTCCAACGTAGCATCCAAAGCACCAACTGACGCCTGTGCATTTCTCTTAGCGCTTCGGTATTCTTTTGTCTTAAAACCTCCAGGATTAGAGGGCCAAGAAAAAACAACAACCTCAACCCCATGCTCTTTTTCTAATGCTAATGACTTTTCTAAGTTCTTATAAAAGCTTTGATTAAAGCCATGTACAAAAAAAACGCAGTTTTTACCTGAAGAAGTGAGCCGTTCACGAACTTCTGCAAATGCTTTTTTAGAGGGAATATTATTCTCTGTGATTTTAGATGGCTCAGTGACTAGTCGCACTTGCCATACTCCCTCTACTTTATCTGCATAAGCGAGCCTAACTTCATTAGGTCCTTTAGCGTTTGCGTAGTCACCAAAAGCATTGTGATCGCCTACGCCATTTTTAAAGTTTGATTTATTTATGTTTCTATTCGTAATAATCAACATATCAATATCCTTATTCTGTTTTTAGCCATAGGAAGTAGTTAGAACCTGTCATTTTTATAGGCGGGGTTAAAACTAATCTGCAAAATAATGATTAGTTTAGATTTCAATCAAACAGCAAGAAAAACAGTAAAGAACACGACAAACGTATTGTTTTTTAATATTGAAAATAGACATAGTGTTGAGTAAGTGAAATGCTGGCAGCACTAAAAAACGACTTGATAAGAAGACTGTTCGAATGAAGAAATCTGTATTATTTAATAGAACACTCAAATTTATCGGATATTGATTTTGGCAATCGATTTGGAACTTTAATGCTACAAATTTGCTTCAAAGAAGAACATGACTAACTATTGATTTAATTGGTAGCCCCTACAGGAATCGAACCTGTAACTGCCCCTTAGGAGGGGGCCGTTATATCCATTTAACTAAGAGGCCACTCAAAAGCTGAGGTAAAGCTACAGAAAATTATAACGGTCTAAGGCTTTGGTAATCAAGAAATTAATCCAACCGGCTTTAGAGCAAGCCGATCGGTAAAATAATGAGGCTAGTTAAAGCGAGCAGTTGCTGATTTGATTGACTCATTCTTTAGCACAAAATAAGGGATCACTTTTTGTGCGCTGGCAATAACCAGCTTTGAGTTTAAATTAATTACTCGCGCATTCACTTCAACACCATTAGGGCGATATATCAGCGTGCCTGTAAGTACATGGCTGGCGATGCGACGCTCGGCTAGCTCTTCTACATCACGCGACATCACAAAATCACCACGTGAAGTCACACTAATGATATCCATCGCTTTAAAATCAACAACGCCAAAGCCGAATTTTTGCAGCTGGTGCATCATTGTTTCAGAGAGTTGATTACCAAGTTGAGAGCTGTTTTTTAGGCTCGCATCTAAATCAACAAAGCTAGTAATGGCTATTCCTAACTCGCTTTCTTGTTGCATGGTATCCACTAATTCAAGGGCCATTTGCTCGACATAATTAACAACGGTTTTATGATGTTGATAAGGCACAAATAAACGATGGTTAGCGTTATCCTGCTGCATATCTTTTTGCTCAAGCGCTTGCAGCATAGCAACATAATCGACTTGAGTACTTGCTGATGCAGGTGCACTTTGAGCGGTATTTTGCGGCTCTGCTGATTGCTCTGGCAGCAATTGGCAGCCAGAAATCGCGAGCGTTAACGATGCGAAGATAAAACCTTTCATAGCTTACTCACTTGCTTGTTTAAGTGTAATACCATCACTACGGTTGGTGCTATCAAGGGCATCAACCACTGATTGTGGTATAAAGCCTTGCGCTGACCCTACAACTGCTTTGCTTGCTAAACCAACAATGCGGGCATTAACGAGCACACCACTTTGATGATTAACCAAAGTACCCGCCAATACATAATTGAAGTTTTGATCTTGGCTTAGCTCTAAATAATCACGACTGAAAACATAGTCACCACTTGGCGTGACACGCATATAATCAGTGGTTTTAAAATCAATGACAGGTACACCAAATGCGTGAAGCTCATGAATGAAACTTTCGGCAATTTGATTACCTAGCAAATTCGTTGAGTTGTAATCTGCATCAAGGTATACAAAGCTTGAAACAGCAACCGGCGTACTATCGCTAACATATTGCAAGTTTTCAACTAAGTCCTGCATGATGCCACGCACATAGTGATTAATATTTTTGCGCGTTGGTGCAGCGGTAAAGGTGCTGTTATTCATCACCGCCTGATTGGTTTGAAACACACTGTAGTTACTATGCGGCGCGGCAACTTCTCTTTGCGCAGCTAATTGAGGCTCATTATCTTGCTGAGTTGTATCACCAGTTAACATTGACGAGCAACCAAAGCCAAAAGGCAAACATAAAGTTAAAATTAAACGTTTCATTAAATGAGTTCCTCTTAATATTCGCTTCGATACAACTGGCCATCACGTTGCTGAACTTTTTCAGCGCCCCACATCACATTGATAGGGATCTCGGTGCTTGCTGCTGACACTATTCGCAGATCTTTGGTATTTACCAATCGGGCGTTAACTATGTAGGCATGTTGTTGCCGCGTCAGTGTGCCGGTAATAACAAAGTCAATATTCTGACGTTGACGCAAGGTATTTACATCACGACTAAGTACACTATCGGCCGATTGCTGCAAATTTAAAGTCTTTTCTAATCGATACTCTATGGTATGAAAACCAAGCTGAGTAAATTGCGTTAATAAACTTTCTTGAATTTGCTGACTCAAGCCACTGCCCTGATCTTCTGCTAAATCAGTACCTAAGCCATCAGCCATATAGAAACTAGTCACAGCAATACGTGCATTGCCTTTGTAAGGGCCTTGAATACGGCTCAGCTGACTACTTAGATCAGCAACGTATTGATGCACCGTATAAGGTGCCATCGGCGATTTTGGGGTTTCTCTAGGGGGCGCTTTTTGTGGCTTTTCAGTTAAGCTACAACCCACCAACACTAAAAAAACTGAATAAAATAACAGGCGCATAATTGCCATCCTCACTAAACTTAGTAAGTATAAAGCAATAATTATGCCTAAGTATTATTGTTGATGGGATAAATCAAGCGGATTTTGCACATAGTGCGATACCAAGCATGCCACCCCGACAGATGCTAACTTTTTACAATCATTAGCAGCTTGCTGCTTTTGTTGATATGCACCAATTTTCAAGCGATGGAAAGTGCTGCCATTTACAGTTACTGACTCTACATTAGCAATAAACTGACCATGAAATAGTGCCGGCGCTTGTTTTTTAATTTCAGCAAGGCGAGCTGTTAGTCGAGGTAATTCTGTTACGGAAGCAAGCTGTAGTGCAAACTTAGCTTCAGGCTCCGCAATAAACTGAGGGGCGGTTACTGATGACTTTTTAGTATTTACAGGCTCAGCTTGCTGCGTATTTAACAAAGTAAGTTGTTCAGTGAGTAAGGTTAACTCACTTTCAATTGTCAGCAAGCGCTCAAGCTCTGGCTTCATTGCTTGGAATTGCTGATGCGACTGCCTTAGCTCCATAAGCTCTTGTTTGCTAATTTTCACTAAGTTTTCTTCACTCACTTGTGGCTCTGATACGCTTTGGCAACCAAAGATAGGAGTAACCAGTAAAACTAACCATACTTTCTTCAGATTTTGAAAAATACTAAAAACCATAATTTGCTCCTTGCAAGTGTTGGACATGCTGTTCTGTTACATGGCATTTAATTGCTTGTGATATTAGCTGCACACATTGCTGCTCAAGCTCGTTTGCAGATTGTGCGTCAAAGCCAACCGCAAGCGTGTAGTGCGCATTTGCTTTATCGTGAATATAAAAAGCGTTTTTTAACCCTTGCTGTAACAAACGCTGTTTCACCAATGAGTAATACACCTTTAATATTTTCAGTGAATTAAACTTGCCAATACTCGCTATATATCCCTGGCGCTTTTCGAGTGGCCGCAAAGTAATGTCAACTCCCACCAGCACATCACCTTTGGGCGATAACTGTATTTTATGTGTTTGAGTACTAGTCAGTGATTTTTGTCCTTGGTACTGCTTATCTACAATCGCCTGATACTTACCGGGCTTAATATCAGTAAACAAGTAATAGCCATCATAAGCCGCTTGCGTAGTTGCTACATCATTACCTTGCTCATCCACTAAAGTAATTTGGGCATAAGGTTGAACATTAGCTCCTTGCTCTGTCTGCTGATAAACAGTGCCTTCTATTTCGCTGGCATTATTTACTGGGTAATCCATGTACTCAACAAAGCCTGCTCGTGGTGTTATGGAGAAACCATCGTGGGCGGGGATCATAAAAGGGTCAGCAAAACTGTCACGATCGAGCACTATATCTGTTGTGCGGTTAGCTGGCATAGCAGAAAGAATCGCGATCCCTTGTTCATCAGTAATCGCTTGGCGATAATTTTGTAAGCCTTTTACTTTAACACCCGCCAAGCCCTTCTCATTACTGTCTTTAATACCATTATCATTTTCATCTAAAAACACATTAACCATTAAACTACCTGTATTGGTCAATGTTCTGTTGCTCATAAATGGTTGATTATATTGGCTATCAAAACCAAAGCTAAATCGGCTATTTAAGCGAATTTGCCATTGGTCATTACTATCGTAATTAACATTACTGCTTAAGTTAATCCTGTCATTTTGCCACGTTAGTCCTAATTCTGCAGACTGAACATCGTAATCTAGAGAGTCCCTTAAAGTTAACTCTGCTTGGAGACTCGGGCCTAAACTTCGGCTAAATTCAGCTTCATAACTTGCTATCTCACTCACTGGAGAAAGTCGATAATTAACACCAAACCGACTGTACACTCTGCCTAGTCGTGTTTGTAAACGCGTCATACCATCTACACTTTCTTGCCCGGCGCTTGGGTCTTGCCATTGCAATAAATTATTTATTGAGACGTTTGCATAGCTGTAATTTAAACGGTTATAAATTTGCTTTAAATCACCACTTTGTGCGTGTTGAACTAAAAAGTTGTTTTGATAATTAAGCCGCCCAAAGTTGTTTTGCATCAGCTCACCAGACATATCAAATTGATAGCTTTTCAGCGTTATATCTCGACCATTCAGGTTATCTGTACGGTTCGTAGCGCTGAACAACAAGGACTGATCAGCCAGTTTAGTTCTTGTTGTTAATTCAAATTCTCTTTGTTGTTGATTGTTTTCTTCATATTCCAGATTAACTAATAACCTATCTAACAAGCTGAGATTCGTTCCTAGAGCAACATGGTATAACTCATCTTGCTCTCGCTTTTGCGCCATAAAGCCTGAGTACATAGCAACGTTATCACTCAATCCATATTGGTATCGCCCTGCAGCAACCCAGCCCTTGTTTGCACTATTACTGTAATTACCTAATAACTGCTTGCCTTGCTCTGAAACAGATAACTCATAGACTGCTTCCCCTTGTTCAAGCTGCGTACCATCAATGTAGTAATATTCTGTTTTTCGCTCTACTTGCCCTTGCGGACCATAAAAAATCAACTCAAAGTTGTTTTCACCAAACAGTAAATCAACGTCAGCAAAAACATAGCGCCCATCCGCCAAGCTCAATTGCTGCTCAATTAAAATACCATTGCGGTATAATTCAACATCCCAACCTGGCTGTACTGCACCAGTTAGATTCACTCGATTATTATTAACTGCTTGCCCAAGTTGATAATTCGAAATTTTAACTCCGCGCCCGTACTGGTTGTTAAAACGGCTGCCAACTTGCGTAGCTGTGACATCACCTACTTCAATAAGACTTGCAGCAAGTGGACCTAACAATTGATTATTCACATCTTGCTTGGAGAAAGTTAGCCTTGAGTTATTCAATAAATCACTTTCACGACCCGATAAAAAGTATTCCATAGTAAGGTATGCAAAATCTTGCGAGCCAAGTAATGAGTAACTAGCCTGACTGCCATCATTATCTTGGGTGTAATTCAATTGTAAGTCAGCCACAGGGACAGATAAGGCCTGATATGGGCTTGGTTTCCAAGGTAAAGTTGCTTGCTTTTGAGTACTATAGCTTTGTAGTTGTTTTTTATGTCGCTGCGCTTGGGCGACAACCGGATAAACAGACTCAGTTTCAATATACAGCTCTAAGCTTGCGTAGTCAGAGCGATGTTTAAATTCTAAAGCCTCAGCGAGTACTGCTGCCTCTATATAAACATCATCATCAACACTAATTTGTTGTTCTGTAAGCTGCCACTTTTTTGTATCTGTAATCAACTGTTTTTGAGCTGTTAATTGAAAGGTTTTATTGGTGTTGATGAACCAACCTTCTGCACTCTCGGCTGATATATCGACATTAATTGCAAGCTGTAAAATATCAACTAGCCCCGAAACGCCAAGCAATATGTCTTGATCAGACTTAAGGGCAAAAATCTCACCGAGGTAATTTTCATTTAAATAAATTGAAAATAGCAAAAACTCCCCAGTGGCAATTCGCTGCTGGGTGTCAAAGGTGTCTGCAGAATGATTGACAGCAGGTGTATGCTTTGATTGTGGAGCATGAAGCTGTTCGCCATTTAGCTTAGCCTTTATGGCATTGAGTCTAGCTAGTACATCCTCTGTACTCACAGTCGAATTAGCAAAGCTGATAGGACTTAATAGCATAAGCCCTAACGCAAATAAGCGATTCATAAATTTTTCGCATTAATCCCTAATGTCGAATAGGCAATGAATATGAGCCAAAATCGACGCCTTCATACTCATCGGCACCTTGATATTTAAGCTCAATGTTCCCTTGTTTTGGCATCTGTTTACCAGAGAATAAAACTAACAATACAGTCGCTTGTTCAATTTCAGGGTATAGGCTTAGATTCCCGATTTCTGCGATTTTTTCTTGTTTACCTGCAGAATTAGTAACATACGCGCTAAGTCGACCGTAACTACTAAAACCTTGTTGTTCAGTTAATTTAACGGCAATTTTTGGTTTTTTGTTTAGAGAATCTTCAACTATTTCTGCAGTTTGAAATGCAACTTTTGGCAGCTCACCTTGTTCACGATATACAACTGGAATACTAAAACTCAAAATCATATTCACTTTAAGTCCAGCCTTAGCTGCCTTATCTTCATTTGGTAAGGCTTGAAATAGTAAATGGGAACGATATTCCCCTTTAGCCAAATCCTTAGGCTTTCTAATTGCTATTTTAATCGTTTGCCTTTCGCCAGGTGCTAAGCGAATTTGCTTTGGTGATAAGCGTGCCATAGGAGAAAGGCTCGTGGTTACTGGCTCACTCAATGTTTGATAGCCCCCACCAGGTAGCGCTAATTTTTCGCTCCATACCACGCGGTAAGTACGGTACTCTTCTGAGCTATTAATGACGGTGACTTTTGCGCTTCGTTGGCGCTCATCAAATGAAACCCGCGTTGGTGAAATAAGTAAGTTTGCCGTTGCATATTGACTGAAAAAAACAAAAAGAAGTCCACATAAAAGACGTTTTGCGAACATATCTATCCTTAGTAATCGACTGATATTTCTAAATAAGTTGTAGAAGAATACTGACCATCAGCGTATGGTTTAGCGCTACGGTCTGTCGTTAAAATACCGCCAATAAATACTTTTGCTTCACCAAATTCATTGGTAATCACATATTTAGGAAAACCATTAAGGCGTACAGAAAATCCAGCACTCGAGTTGCCATCGATATCATGTGTTAAGTCAACTGGGGCAACTAGATTCATAGTTAGCTGAGTTCTAGCTGGAAAGTCAGTAAGTAATAATTCTGCAGGGCGGCCATTTTTAAGAACATAAACCGAGCCCTGCGTATTGATACTGCCATCATCTTTGACGATTACAGAGCTGGTATTTGTATTAGCTAGAATAACTAGAGTACCAAAATCAAGCGCTTGTTGCTCTGTGCTCGCAGCCTGTAAGGGTGTTGAGAACACACAAAATAAAACAGTAGCTAAAAGCAAAAAGCGCATGACTAATTACCTAGTATTATTAGTAAGCAACTTCTAATTGGAAAGTGCCGGTATACTCAACATCACGATAAGGCTCAGATGACGCCGAATTTGAGGTAGATAAATTGGCACCAATGTTAAACTCAACACTGCCGTCTGCATCTGCTGTTAAATTTGGGCTGCCTGGAAGGTAATAAGCATTTGCATTTGGGCCTGAAGTAATAAAATACTTCCATTCATCAACAATAAAGTTTGGCTCATTTAAACCTTGTCCATCAGAAGCTAAAGTATTAGCAGTAGGATCAGTAATCGACAAACGCGCATTTGGCACCGCTTCCGATACCGTAAATGAAGCAGGAGACCCTTGCTCAATAATTGAAATAATCGCAGGAGATGCATCTGTTCTTGTTGAAACAGGGCTTGCATCAGGTTCTGGGTTAATTGTTAAAACAGCTTGCGCAGCACCTGAAGGATCGGCTACGGCACGAATAGTACCAAAATTTAGATCATTTCCTTTTGTTAAAACAACTGAGTTTTGAACCTTTACTGTTGCACTGAAAGATTCAGTAGTGGCATAAGAATAAAAAGCAGAAAATGCTAATGAGCATGCAATTAAAGAAAGAGGTAATTTCATATTAAGTCCTTATAAATAAATGGCTAAGCCATTTTGATGTATTTTAAGCTTTATCGACCTCTAGAACAAATACTTTAAGGTTAATCCCCTAATTTCCAAGAGGAAAGATACTTATAGCATCTCCCCAATAAAAGGGGCTGTCACACAAGTTTGCCCCATTCTTTTGGCTATCTCACAAAAAGCTGTCGCCTGAGTATAATTTGCAAATGGACCTGCTCGTAATCCATACAAGGTTACCCCTTTTTGCTCACGAGTTTTAAAGCGAAAATCTAGGTCATTTAAAACAGCAGGATAATCACGTTTAAGGTTCAAGACCTGATGTCTGACCTTTTTCGGCGTTAAATATAAACCTAATTGCACACCTGCTTCTGCTGCTTTGTTTGCAGCAATAATCGTTTCTAATGAGTCGATTGATGATGATTGCTGAGATTGTATTTGCTCACTTTGGTGATAGATCACATCATTTTGCGGCTCAAATGCCGATGGTTGTGCAGTTAAATCACTATTAGCCGAAAGTACCTCGATTAACAACGCAAGGTCTTTTTCCATTGCAGCAAGACGTTCAATGCTAGGCTGTTGATTTTGCCACTCGGCAGCAAATTGCTGTACCTGCTGTTCAGTATAAACAGGCTGGCTTTGTTCTTGGCTCATCATACATGCTGTTAAAGCAGTTAAGCAGATGGTTAACAATAAATATTTAGAGAAAATAGAAAAATGCATGGTGACGTCAATTCTAAAAAACAGACTTAAATCTTAGCAATAAAAATGCCACCTTTAGAGTGAATATTTGACGCTAAAAATAAATTCGATTATCTGTGTATTTACTAACCCAACAATCAATACCTTGTCGCTTAATAGCCGCGCAGTCAGCTTTCGCATTTTTTAAATACTTATAGCCTCCAAACTTTAAGCGGTAGAAAGTTCTATCATGCACATCTGCAACTTCAACATTCAAAATTGGTTTACCTTGAAAAATACTAGGCGCTTGTTTTGCCATTTTATGAAAGGTGACTTCTATTGCGGTCTCAGAGCTAACTGATGCTAACTGTAACGCAAAAGTATAATTAGGTTTTGTAGGTGCTAATATAGCAGCAGTGGCTAGGGTATTTTTTTGTGTAGCCGTTGATTGAAGCTCAGAACTAGTTTTTACATTAATTTGAAAAATAGGATCGATTAAGCGAAGAGCAAAACTTTGCATAGAATTAACGGTAGAGCTTAGCAGCAGCTCATTACTGCAACCAGAAACAGTTAATAACACCATTAGGTATATACTGCAGCGAAAAGGCTTGAAGTAATCTTTCATAATCAGGATTCTTAAACGTACCGTTAAAAAATTGCTTCTTACTTTGAAGAAGACTATCTGTTAGTACTTACCTGTACATCAAAAGCTAAAAGATAATTTAAGATATTGAAAATAAACACTAACATTATGTTTTTATTATAATTTCAGTTTAGTGCTTTAATTCGCTGCAAATCATGTTGTTAGTAAAAAGTAGCTTTATAACATAAACAATTTGCAGCAAAATTATTAATGCTTTTCATTACTCAGTTAACTAACTGAATTAGAGCAATTAATCACCATACTCATCTTAACAACCCTATAAGACAAAGGTATATCAGAAAAGTCCCTAATTTGTTAATAATCAACAATTGTCAGCTGCTTGTAAATAACAAAAAAGTGCCATATAGGCACTTTTTTAACATAATTTATTACTAAGTAAATAGAATTGGTTATTTAACCAACGACTTTATGAAGTCGCTCAATTCATCTTTGAATTCCTCACGTCGTAAAGCAAATTCAACGATGGCTTTTAAATAACCAATTTTGCTACCACAGTCATGGCTTTTACCTTTCATAGAGTATGCATCAACCGTTTCTTTTTCCATTAGCATGGCTATGGCATCTGTTAATTGAATTTCATCACCTGCCCCAGCTGGAGTTTTTGCAAGTAATGGCCAAATATTTTTGCTCAGTACATAGCGACCCACAACAGCAAGATTTGATGGAGCTTGATCAATAGGAGGCTTTTCAACCATATTCAAAATTGCGGCGCTTTCACCTTGATTGATTGTTACATCACCTAAGTCTACTACACCGAACTTGTCTACTTCGTTTTGCGGCACAGGCTCAACCATAATTTGGCTCTCACCGGTGGTTTCAAAACGCTGGATCATTTCAGCTAAGTTATCTTTTTTAAGATCGCTCGCAACATCATCGATGATCACATCCGGTAAGATAACAACAAACGGTTCATTACCTATAATAGGCGCCGCACAATTTATCGCATGACCAAGGCCTTTCGCTTCACCTTGACGAACGTGGATAATAGTCACATCTTTCGGGCAGATTGACTGTACTTCAGCAAGTAACTGACGTTTCACACGCTTTTCAAGTGTGGCTTCTAACTCAAAACTGGTATCAAAGTGGTTTTCAATTGAGTTTTTACTTGAATGCGTTACTAAAACAATTTCTTTAATTCCTGCTGATATTGCTTCATTTACAACGTACTGAATCAACGGGCGGTCAACAATAGGAAGCATTTCTTTAGGGATTGCTTTTGTTGCAGGTAACATACGCGTGCCAAGGCCAGCAACTGGGATCACTGCTTTCATTGATTTCTCCTTAAATTTTATTGTTCTTAAACTGAAAACGGATACTTAATTGCATCGTGACACTGATAACCTACTACTTCAAAATCATCTTTTGTAACCCAGCTTTCAATGTCTTCTAATGATTTAATATTTGGGTTTATTTTTAATTCTGGCGACGCGAAAGGCTCTCGCTTAAGTTGTACATCACGCATCAACTCAAGTTGGTTTTCATAAATATGCGCATTCGCTATTTTATGATACGCCTTACCCGGTTTATGTCCGGTTATTTGTGCAACTAAAGCAAGTAACACAAAACATTGAATTTGATTAAAGTTCAGACCCAGCGGCACATCACAGCTACGTTGGTATGATGTTAAGTATAAAGTATCGCCCAACAAAGAAAAGGTGTGCGTGTGCATACAAGGGCGTAAACAACCTAGCTCAAATTCACCTGGATTATAAAAAGTGACGATTTCACCGCGATCATCAATTCCTTTCGATAAGTTATCGATAACTTTTTTAAGCTGATCAAGGTGGCTACCATCAGGGCGTTGCCAACTGCGCCCTTGAACACCATACACACGGCCCATATCATCCTCACCACGACGATGCGGATTTTCAAGCCAAGCTTTGTTCTCGTTCGCATTGGCATTCCAAGTCATACAGCCGATATCACGAAACTGTGCAGCGCTGTCGTAACCACGTAAATAACCCAGTAACTCCGCTATCGCCGCTTTGTAAAAGCTCTTTCGCGTGGTGATGAGCGGAAACTTGTTATTTGCCACATCATATTCAAGATCGGCATTAATTACTGTTAAACATTTGGTTCCTGTGCGTTTGTTCTCAACCCACACACCTTCGTCAACAATACGCTGACATAAATCTAAATACTGTTTCATTGATTTGCTCTTGTTATGCTTTGCTTGCCACGCTTTGCTGCGGCTTTTTATAGGCCCATATTAACAAACCAAGGCCACCAATTACCATCGGCAATGACAGTATTTGACCCATAGAGATAACGCCTGCAAATAAACCTAAATGAGCATCTGGTTCACGGAAGTATTCAACAATAAACCTAAACGTACCATAGCCAAGTAAGAACACCCCAGCAACACTTCCCGCTGGACGAGGCTTTTTGATAAACCATTGTAAGATTAAGAACAGTACTAGGCCTTCTAAAAAGGCTTCGTATAATTGGGATGGATGACGTGGCTCTGGGCCACCTGTAGGAAAAACAAATGCCCAAGGTACATCTGTCACTCGGCCCCATAGTTCGCCATTAATAAAGTTACCAATACGTCCGGCTAATAAACCAAGCGGCACAAGTGGCACTACAAAGTCACCAACCTCAAACAATGATTTTTTACGGGTCCAAGCAAAAATTGCAATAGCTGTAATGACACCCAGGGTGCCGCCATGGAACGACATGCCACCTTGGTCAATTCTGAATAAATACAGTGGGTTTTCGATAAAGTAGCTGAACTGATAAAACAATACATAACCAATACGGCCACCGAGTATTACCCCGAGCATGCCGTAAAATAATAAGTCACTGACTTGTTCTTTTGTCCAACCAGAGTTGGGCTTTGCTGCTTGGCGATTAGCAAGCCACATCGCCAAAGCAAAACCAATTAAATACATTAAACCGTACCAACGTACGCTGAGCGGGCCTACCGAAAAAATAACCGGATCGATATCTGGAAATTGAAGAGCCATAAAAATAAAAACCTTTAACTAAACACCATTTTAAGCGCAATTATGACAAGTAATAGCGCGAATACTTTTTTTATTGTTGCCACAGGCAAGTAATGCGTAGCTTTGGCACCTATAGGCGCAATGAGCGACGAGGTAACCACAATCCCGACTAACGCAGGCAAATACACAAATCCGGCAAATCCATCACTGAAAGATGTTAATTGCCAGCCGGCAGATACGTAACCCACCGAGCCAAACAGCGCAATGACAATACCACAAGCAGCAGCACAACCAATGGCCTTTTTAATATCAACGGAAAAATAATGCAGTAGCGGCACAATAAGCGCCCCACCACCAATACCAATTAGTCCTGAAAGTGCCCCCATTATGGCACATAAAAAGCCAAGAATAGGCCCTGATGGAAGCGGCTTTTCACTGGCGGCTTTTTTTCGTGTCGATAACACCATTCTAAGTGCGATAAACACCACGCTACCGGCAAAAACAAAGCGCAGCAGCTGCTCAGGAATAAAGCTTGCTGCAAAGCCACTGATCAATGCGCCTAGGCCAACGCCAGTCATAACCCAAGGAGCAATTTCCCATGGCACGTTAGCATTACGATGATGAGCAAGGGCTGAAGACGTCGAGGTAAAAATAATGGATGCTAACGAGGTTGCTATCGCGATAACTAATACATGGCTTGGGTCGGCAACATTAAACGACACTAATAGCGCACTAAGTACTGGCACGATTATAAGACCGCCACCAATGCCTAATAAGCCTGCTAAAAATCCAACCACGCTGCCCAAAATTGCGCAGTACACCATTAAAAGTATTACATCATGCATAGCACACTCATATATTCAATTTGTTATATACATATACTAAACTAATATATATACCCAAACCACCTCAAGATGCGAGTTTCAGTTGGAATTAAAAGCGATTTAGGCAAGGCATTGATTGCAAGTAATAGTGGTTCTATTGTTAAAATCAATAACGCAGTATAAATCGCTTTTAAACCAACCCTTTGGGCGTTTCACAGGCACTTACTCTCATCGTTGTGACTTCTTAAAAGGGACTGCCATTGTTGCAAAGTAACGCCTTGATATTAAGCACCTGTGAAACGCTGAATTCTACATCTTGAGGTGGCTTGGGTATAAGTGCTTCACAGCACAATTTTCCCTCATGCTTGACCTTGGCTTGGGGTGTAAAATAGCTCACCGAGTTGATGTTCAATCATAAAGTTACGCGTTAACCTAAGTACATGTTTTGCAGTGGGTTGTAATAAACACTCAGCAAGTAACTTTTCCATATCACTGACATTTAATCGCCTAAGCACAAACTTAATTTTACTAATCGAAGCAAAGTTCATACTCAAGCTTCGATAACCCATTGCAATAAGCAGTAATGCGCCTTCTGGATCGCCGCCTAACTCACCACACAAGCTAAATGGCAGCTCATGTTGCTGACACTCCTGTGCTATTTTTAACAACACTCTAAGAACACTTGGGTGATAAGGATTAAATAGCTCAGCAACGCGGGCATTAGAGCGGTCAACTGCCAGCATATACTGGGTTAAATCGTTGCTACCTACAGAGCAAAAATCGACTTTTTGCGACCACTCTTCAAGCATAAATACACTCGAAGGTACTTCTAACATCACCCCGATTTCAGGGCGCTCAATGGCTTGTTCGGGGTATTGCTCACTTAACTCAAAATAGGCTTGTTCGAGCAGCTTTAAAGATTCATCGACTTCTTCTGAGCCACTGATCATCGGCAGCATAATTTTTAAATTCCCCAAACCAATGTTGGCTTTTAACATCGCCTTGAGTTGATCTAAAAATAGCTCGGGGTGATCTAAGGTCACACGAATACCACGCCAACCTAAAAATGGGTTTTCTTCGGTTATATTGAAGTAATCTAAAACTTTATCACCACCAATATCGAGTGTACGCATCACCACAGGATTAGGGTGGTAACTCGTTAGCACTTCGCGATACCAGTTTTCTTGTTCTGACTGTGAAGGAAATTGGCCTTTTTGCATAAACCAGGCTTCGGTGCGATAAAGACCTACCCCATCGCAAAATGGCTTATTGTCATGCTCGGTATTTAATTCAAGACCCGCGTTTAGTAACAAGCTAATGTGTTCGCCATCTTTAGTGACGGCATCTAGGTTTTGCTCTGCAACAAAACGGTCGTTCAATAAGGCTTCTTGATATTTAAGCTGGCTGTATTCCTCTTGCAGCATTTGTGAAGGAGAAATATATAAACGCCCTGCATAGGCGTCTAATATCATTTGCTTGCTTTCAAACTGCAATAAAGGCACATCTTCAATGCCCCAAATTGCTGGGATCCCCATAGCACGAGTTAAAATTGAAGCATGGCTATTTGCTGCACCATTAACACTTACAACCCCAGCAAGGTGTCCTTTAGGTACTTCAGCAAGCATCGCAGGAGTTAATGTACCAGCAATTAAAATCGTGTCTTTAGGGTAAGGTTTTGCCGCATGCTCAGTATTAACTAAGTGATGTAAAACCCGTAAACCAATATCTTTAACATCAACAGCGCGCTCTTTAATATAAGGGTCTTGCATGGCATTGAATTGAGTCACCAATTTTTCAATAACAATTTTCAGAGCACTTTTGGCGTTCCATCCTTGTTTTAATTGCGCTTCAACATTTTGACCAAGGCTTTTGGCATCGAGTAACTGCTGATAAACATCAAATACAGCAAGTGCCTCTTGCGGAATAGAGTCACTCAGTGTCATAGATAAGGTATTAAACTCGTTACGCGTCGCAGCCACAGCTTGGGTAAATAGCTTGCGCTGGGTGCTCACATCGTCGTCTTTTTGCAGTTCTATAGAGCTAAAGTCAAGTTTAGGGATCACTACAAAGGCTTCACCTATGGCAATACCCGGCGCACTTGATACCCCTTTTAATACTGAGGTTTGGTGTGAAAACTCATCGACACGTAATATTTCTTTTATTTCTGCATGCGCTAACTGAGAAGCTAGCTGGGCCGAGAGCGTAATTAAGAATGACTCTTCGTCAGGGCTAAAAACACGGGCTAGTTTTTGTTGAACAACAATAACGCCTAAAACCTTTTTCTGATGCACGACTGGCACTGATAAAAACGCGTTATAGCCTTCTTCATTAACTTCAGGTGAGAGTTTAAAACGAGGGTGAGATTTAGCAAAAGCTATATTAATGGGCTCTTCACGCTGAGCAACAAGGCCAACGAGACCTTCGGTAAAGCCTATACGAAACTTACCCACGGCATCTGGGTTGAGGCCTTGGGTGGCCATCAATACAAAGTTATCTTGGCTATAATCGGCAAAATAAATCGAGCAGCACTGTGTTTGCATGGCATCTTTTACCATTTGCACAAAACACCCCAGCGCACTGTTTAAGTCCGCCTGTTGCGACACTGCCTCAGCAATTGATCTGAGCGTGGCTAACATGATGCTGCTCCTTTGATTTAAATAAGGTTGCCCTTATCGTTTATGTCGCCAATGATCTTTGTGTTGCTCTCGTTTATTAAACGGCATTGCAAACGGAGCAAACTCTTTCATTACTCGACGATATACATCGCGCTTAAACGAAACAACTTGCCTAACCGGATACCAATAACTCACCCATCGCCAATCATCAAACTCGGGGTGATGAGTTTTAAGTAAATTTACATCTTCATCTTTACAACGAAGTTTCAGTAAAAACCATTTTTGTTTTTGCCCAATGCACACAGGACTTGAGTCTCTGCGAATTAAACGCTTGGGTAATTTATAGCGTAACCAATGTTTAGAACTTGCGACGATCTCAACGTCTTCAGGAAGCAAGCCCACTTCTTCGTGTAATTCTCTGTACATGGTTTGCTCAGCAGTTTCGCCGTCATCCACACCACCTTGGGGAAATTGCCAAGAGTGCTGACCATAGCGACGAGCCCAAAATACTTGTCCCTGATTATTGCAAATTACAATTCCGACATTGGCACGAAAACCTTCGGCATCAATCACCTTAGTGCCTCATTTGTAAGTCGATTTTTATTGATTGTTCCACATAACCTGCGATACAGCAAACACTTTACACCTAAGCCTAAATTAGATTGAAAAATTATTTTTTAACAAACATGTTTAATCAAGGTGTTACGAAGTAATTATCATAAAAATGTGCTGTTTGATTAAAATAACTATTTACAACCGTATTTTCATCACCTTACCCACAGCTTGTGCATAACTTTTGTAAATCATGCCTAAATTGCAAACAAATCCACAATCAACAGTTTAAATATCCACTTTCTCCACAGAAACTGTGGATAAACATGTTTATATATCTGTATTTATACAAACAACTGATTAATTAATGAAATGGAAACACCTTACAAAAACAGCAAAATAGATAAATATCAATTAGTTAAGGTATGACACCTCAAAATAAAACTGATTATTTTTAGCCCACACTTAACGTGCGCAAAAAACACCCAAACACAAAGATATCCACTAAGGCGTGCATTTGCTATCATGAACCGGATAAATAGACAATAAAATAAACGCCTTATGCGACCAATAAAACCCGCTTCTATAAACGAATTAATGCAACGTGTTGATGCTATTGCTGGCCTCACCCTAGGGCAATTAGCTGAGCAATATCAATTTAAAACCCCTGACGATTTACTTCGTGAAAAAGGCTGGACCGGGCAACTTATCGAATATGTGCTTGGCGCAACAGCGGGTTCAAAACCAACACCTGATTTTGAAGAGTTAGGCATTGAGCTAAAAACCTTGCCGATTTCATTTAAAGGCAAACCTCTCGAAACAACCTTTGTTTCGGTAACGCCGCTATTAAATGTGACAGGAATGACTTGGCAGCAAAGCACGGTTCGTAAAAAGTTGAATCATGTTTTATGGCTACCGATTTTAGGCGAACGTGAGATACTGCCTTTTCACCGTACCATAGGCAGTGGCTTTTTATGGCAGCCAAGTGCAGAGCAAGATGCCCTTTTACAGCGTGATTGGGAAGAACAAATGGAGCTAATCGCCCTTGGTCGCGTAGATGAAATTTCGGGTCATTTAGGCGATGTAATGCAAATAAGGCCAAAAGCTGCCAATAGCAAAGCGCTGACTGATGCAATTGGCCCGAATGGCCAGATAGTACAAACCTTACCTCGCGGCTTTTATCTAAAAACCAGCTTTACCGGCGAGATCCTAAAACAACAATTTCAGCTATGAATTCCAAATAGAAGCTCTTAACCAGAATGGTTTTTCTCTGAACCATAGAGTACAAATCCATTTTTCACCATCAATTACTGGTTTTCCAGAATGTACTGAACTTTTATCAACTTTAGTATCAAGCATATTGTTAAATTGAATTAACTGACCTGCTTTCGCTGATACTTCTAATTCCCAAAACTTAAAGGCAGTCTCCCCACCTTTAAACCCCTCATTAAGGTTTAAAATGATTGTTTTTTTTCGTTGCCCAAAAAAGTCTATTTCTTTTTGGGCTGCACTATTGCTCGGGGTGATAAAGTCATAGTGCCATTTATACTGCTGTCCTTTTTTATATCGATAAATGATAGCTGGTTCAGCATACTTCAAATCAAAAATATTATTAATACACATATATCTTTGAATAAGTGCCGTGAAAAAATCATTGACTGGTAAAGTAACAATATGTTGATCATTATTTCGAATTGAATCTACTTTCTGATGCTTTTGTTGTTCCGAATAAAGTTTAGCATCAGTTAATTTTTCTTTGGCAAATCCAATCACTTTTTGTAGGGCTTCATCATTCATTTTACTGTCGAGTAAGTTAACTCGAGAATCACCAAGATTTTGCGATACAGGAAGGGGTAACAACATTTGAATTAGTTGAGTCAGCTCTTCAGTTAACAACTCATTAATCTCAGGGACTTTACTAACTAGATGAGGCGAGGCTTTCAATAGCTGACACTTTTGAAACTGCAATTTAGGCCAATACTCAAACAACAATTCAAGTTCATTTAAATTATGATACTTTGCAATTAGAAGGCAGTTAATCAATTCATCATGTAGCAAAGAAGATGATATAGCATGGTAAAACCAAGCTCTCGCAAAGTCTTTATTTTTAACCGCGTAATCAATTATGGCCGAATTTTCAACTATTTTGCCATTGAACCGCGCTTCTAATAATTCAAAAATTAACTTGCCAGCCACATTACCCTCAGATTAAATAGAACAAAACACAATAATCTTTAAAACATTATCATTTTTATATTGATTACAAAAGCTTGCTGTTACTACTTAAAGTTTACGCTATAAAAAAACCTCCCGAAGGAGGTTTTTAAGGTCTTGATGAGCTAAAAGCCAGATTACTGACCTTTAACCTCTTTAAGACCATTGTAAGGTGCTTTCTCACCTAATACTTCTTCAATGCGAAGTAATTGGTTGTACTTAGCAATACGGTCAGAACGGCTTAATGAACCCGTTTTGATTTGACCCGCTGCAGTACCTACTGCTAAATCAGCAATTGTTGCATCTTCAGTTTCACCTGAACGGTGTGAGATAACAGCTGTGAAGCCAGCGTCTTTAGCCATTTTGATAGCAGCAAGCGTTTCAGTTAATGAACCGATTTGGTTGAACTTGATTAGGATTGAGTTAGCAATACCGTTATCAATACCACGCTTTAAGATCTTTGTGTTAGTTACGAAAAGATCATCACCTACTAATTGTACTTTGTCGCCAATTAGTTGTGTTTGGTGTGCGAAACCATCCCAATCCGACTCATCTAAGCCGTCTTCTATTGAAACAATTGGGTATTGCTCTGTAAGGCCTTTAAGGAAGTGGTTGAATTCTTCAGAAGTGAATTTTTTACCTTCGCCTTTAAGGTCGTAGATATTTGCTTCTTTGTCGTAGAACTCAGATGCCGCACAGTCTAGAGCTAGAGTGATATCTTTACCAAGCTCATAACCTGCATTTGCAACAGCGACCTTGATTGCAGCAAGTGCCGCTTCGTTTGATTCAAGGTTAGGAGCAAAACCACCTTCATCACCTACTGATGTAGAGTGACCTTCAGCTTTAAGTACTTTTGCTAGGCTGTGGAAAACTTCAGCGCCCATGCGCAACGCTTCACGGAAGTTTGTAGCGCCAACTGGCTGGATCATGAACTCTTGAATATCAACAGAGTTATCAGCGTGCTCACCACCATTGATGATGTTCATCATAGGTAATGGCATTGAGTAAACACCTGGTGTGCCGTTTAAGTCTGCAATGTGCTCATAAAGCTCTACGCCTTTAGAGTTAGCAGCCGCTTTAGCTGTTGCTAAAGACACAGCTAAGATAGCATTTGCACCTAATTTTTCTTTGTTTTCAGTACCATCTAAGTCAAGCATTACTTGGTCAACCGCTTTTTGATCAACTGCGTTTTGACCTTTAAGCGCTTCAGCGATTTCGTTATTGATATAGCCTACTGCTTTTAAAACACCTTTACCTAGGTAACGTGCTTTATCACCATCACGTAATTCAAGCGCTTCGCGAGTACCTGTTGATGCACCAGAAGGTGCTGCAGCACGGCCCCATGAACCATCAGCTAAATGTACATCAGCTTCAACAGTTGGGTTACCACGCGAGTCCATGATTTCGCGACCAATCACTTTTACGATTTCTGACATCTTGATTCCTCTTTTCCCGAAAATGGTGAGTTAGTGCCAGCTTTATTGTTGCTGGCTTTTTAAAACAAATAAGCCGTGCATATAGCACGGCCTATTTAAATTACGATGACGCTTTTTGGTGAGTGTGTGCAGCTGCAACAAACCCTTCAAACAGCGGGTGACCATCACGTGGCGTTGACGTAAATTCCGGATGGAATTGCGCGGCAATAAACCAAGGGTGATCTTTATTCTCGATGATTTCGACTAGTTTCTTATCTTCAGATAAACCAGTGAAACTTAAGCCAGCTTTTTCAAGCTGCTCTACAAAGTGGTTATTCACTTCATAACGGTGACGGTGACGTTCAACTATTTCGTCACTTCCGTATACTTCGCTTACTTTTGAACCTGGTGTTAAGTGACACTTCTGTGCACCTAAACGCATAGTGCCACCAAGGTCAGATTGCTCATCACGGATTTCAACGTTACCGTCAGCATCTTGCCACTCTGTGATTAAACCAACAACTGGGTGCGCAGAGTTTGCGTTAAACTCAGTTGAGTTTGCATCTTCAAGGCCTGCAACGTTACGCGCATATTCAATAAGCGCTACTTGCATACCTAAACAAATGCCTAAGTAAGGAACTTTGTTTTCACGTGCATATTTAGCCGCTAAGATCTTACCTTCAACACCACGGCCGCCGAAGCCACCTGGTACTAAGATAGCATCAAGGTGAGACAGTAACTCAGTACCTTTGCTTTCTAAGTCTTGTGAATCAACATATTCGATGTTCACAGTTAAACGGTTTTTCAGACCCGCATGCTTTAATGCTTCGTTTACTGATTTATATGCATCTGGTAGTTCTATGTACTTACCAACCATACCAATTGTCACTTCACCTGTCGGGTTAGACTCTTGATATAACACTTGTTCCCATTCAGATAAATCTGCTTCTGGGCACTCAAGGTAGAAACGACGACATACGAAGTTATCTAATTCTTGTGACTTAAGTAACGCAGGGATCTTATAGATGCTTTCTACGTCTGGTAATGAAATAACGGCTTTCTCTTCAACGTTAGTGAAAAGTGCAATCTTCGCACGCTCGTTATTTGGTAATTTACGATCAGAACGACAGATCAAGATATCAGGTTGGATACCAATCGAACGTAATTCTTTTACTGAATGTTGTGTTGGCTTAGTTTTAACTTCACCTGCAGGGCCTAAGAATGGCACTAGCGTTAGGTGGATAAACAATGCGCGCTCACGGCCAATTTCAGTGCCAAGCTGACGAATTGCTTCTAAGAATGGTTGTGACTCGATGTCACCAACTGTACCGCCAATTTCAACGATTGCTACATCGCGACCTTCAGCACCGTCGTATACACGTTGCTTAATGTCGTTTGTGATGTGTGGAATAACCTGAATTGTTGCACCAAGGTACTCACCACGACGCTCACGTCGTAATACATCTTCATAAACACGACCTTGTGTGAAGTTGTTGCGGCTAGTCATCTTGGTACGGATGAAACGCTCATAGTGACCTAAGTCAAGGTCAGTCTCTGCACCGTCTTCAGTTACAAATACTTCACCGTGCTGAATTGGGCTCATAGTGCCTGGGTCAACGTTAATGTAAGGATCCAGCTTTAAAATAGTCACGTTAAGACCACGTGCTTCTAAAATAGCGGCTAATGACGCTGCTGCAATACCCTTACCCAACGAAGAAACAACCCCGCCAGTTACGAAGATAAATTTTGTACTCATGCGAACCCTAGAATATCAGGAATTAAAAGGAATAATATAGAATCAAGACGGGGCGATATTGTAGCAAAGGGACTGCTATCAATCCAGATAAAATTAGCAAATAAGTGAACAAAAAACGAGCTTGGTTACGCTGTACCCAAGCCGTATCATAACTTACTTAGTTTGCCTGCTTTTTAATGGCTTCCCATGCGTTGTCCATTTCTTCGAGGCTAGCCGTCTCTAAACTTTGACCACGTTCACCTAAGTAAGCAGCCACTTTTTCAAAGCGTGACGCGAACTTAGCATTGGCACTTCGTAATAATTGCTCAGGGTCACGTTTAATATGACGGGCTACATTTACCGTTGCAAAAAGTAAATCACCCAACTCCTCTGCACTATGATCAGAGTTAGGATCATGAGCCAGTGCTTCTTTAACTTCGTCTACTTCTTCAGCAACTTTATCGAGTGCCCCATGATAACTTGGCCAATCAAACCCTAGGCTTGCTACACGCTGTTGAATCTTCTTCGCTTTTGATAAGCCCGGCATCGCATCAGGAATATCTTGCCATAAACTCATTTGTGGAGAGGCGGTTTTTTCTGCTCGCTCTCGTGCTTTAATAGCTTGCCACTGCGCTGAAAGCTCAGCGTCCGACAGCTCACTTTGCTTTGCAAAGACATGGGGATGACGACGAACTAATTTATCATTAAGCGTATTAGCCACATCGGCAAAATCAAATAAGCCCTGCTCTTTAGCAAGTTGAGCATAAAAAATAACTTGAAAAAGTAAATCGCCAAGCTCACTTTTAAGCTCAGTGAATTCACCTTTTTCAATGCAGTCTGCTACTTCATAAGCTTCTTCAAGGGTATGCGGCACAATCGATTTAAAGTCTTGTTTTAAATCCCACGGGCACCCAGATTCTGGGTCCCGAAGTTTGGCCATAATTGCAAGCGATTGCTCAATTGCCTGTTTATCACTCATTACGAATGACCACGCTTTGCATCATGCACACCTTCGATTTGGTGTAGCTTAGACAATAAGCGGTTAGTACTCGATAGGTCATGCACTTCAACCTGCATTGAAAACAGCGCAAGTTGCTTATCTTCAATTGTGTTGACGTTCATGTTCAGCACATTCACTTTTTCGTTTGCAAGCACTGAGCTGATATCTCGAATAAGACCTGAGCGGTCAGTGGCTTCAACTTTTATCGTTAATGAGTAAGAGCCATTAATGTCGTCTGACCAACTTACTGATATCACCCGCTCAGGATGCTTCTGGCGAAGTTTCTCAAACGAATCACAATCCTCTCGGTGAACTGCAATCCCTCGGCCTTGCGTAATGTAGCCGATGATTTCATCACCCGGCACGGGCCGGCAGCATTTAGCAACATGGCTCATTAAGCTACCTACCCCATCAACAACAATACCGTTCTTATCGCCAGTGACACTTTTTGGTTTTTTAAACTTAATTTGTGGTTCGTCATGCTCACGGTCACTAATAAAGTTTAATAACTGGTTTAAGCGAACATCCCCAGCACCTACCGCAACCATAAGGTCGTCAAGGCCTTTAAGGTTAAAACGCTCAATTGCTGGCGCTAGATCTTTGGTCGATAAATCCAGCTTTTGCAGCTCAGTTTCAAGAATCTCTTTACCGGCACTTAAGTTTTTATCGCGATCCAGCTGCTTAAACCAATGATGGATTTTAGAACGAGCTCGTGATGACTTAATATAACCAAGCGATGGGTTTAACCAATCACGGCTTGGATTAGGCTGCTTTTGAGTTAAAATTTCAACCTGATCACCGGTACTTAATTGATGAGTAAAGGGTACGATTTTGCCGAACACTTTTGCACCAATACAGCGATGCCCTACGTTTGAGTGAATGTAATAAGCAAAATCAAGTGGTGTTGCACCCAGCGGTAAATCGAAAATATCACCCTTAGGCGTAAACACATAAACGCGGTCTTCTACTACTTGGTTTTTAAGCTCTTCCGCAAGATCACTACCATCAACAACTTCTTCTTGCCATTGCAGTAACTTACGTAACCAACTAATTTTTTGCTCGTAGCCCGACCCACGCCCTGGCAATGCACCTTCTTTGTACATCCAGTGCGCAGCAACACCTAGCTCAGCATCTTGGTGCATTTCGCTCGTACGGATTTGAATTTCAACGGTTTTACCCTCTGGGCCAAATACCACGGTATGAATTGACTGATAACCGTTTTGTTTAGGTGTTGCGATGTAATCATCAAATTCTTTATTTAAATGGCGCCAGTTAGTATGAACGATACCTAACGCCGCGTAACAATCTTGCAGGCGCTCTACCACTATGCGCATAGCGCGAATGTCAAAAAGCTGGTCGAACTCATAATTCTTCTGTGCCATTTTTTTGTAGATGCTGTAGATATGCTTAGGGCGACCATACACCTCACCTTCAATACCCGCCTCAGCCAAGCGTGCTTTAACTAAAGCAACCATGTTCTCCATGTAAGCTTCACGGGCAAGGCGCTTATCATCTAGCTGTTTAGCGATATTTTTATAGGTATCTGGATGCAGATAACGGAACGACAGGTCTTCAAGTTCCCACTTAAGCTGGCCAATCCCTAAACGGTTAGCAAGGGGGGCAAAAATGTCGCGAGTTTCTTTAGCGGCAATAACGCGCTCTTCTTCACTGGCGTCTTTAACATCACGCAAGTGGCACACTTGCTCCGCCAGTTTAATCACTACAGCCCGCACATCTTCAACCATGGCTAATAACATGCGGCGGATATTATCAATTTGTACAGTGCCTTTCCCTTGGTGGGCTAAGGTACTGATGGTCGCCATTTGGCTTACTCCAGTTAGTAATAATGCAACGTGGTTACCCAGCTTTTCAGTGACTGTCTCTATCGAGATTTTTTCAGCTAAAAAATAAGGCGTTAAAAAAGCAGTAGCAAGGGAATCTGCGTCTAAATTTAGCTCAGCTAAAATCTCCACCATTTCAATGGCTGTGTTTTCACGTTTTGCATCATCGCAATGCAGGCACAGTTGGTGAGCCTGCTCTAATAAGGTATGTTTGTCTTCTGTTAGCGCTAACAGCTCGATACGGCTGGCAAAATCACTCGGCTTAGTTAGCTGATGTGACTGTCTAGTGGCTACCATGTGCGCTTTACCTCCTGTGAAATAACGCCATCGTTTCAATATGCCCGGTATGCGGGAACATATTCATAAGCCCAATTTTTTCAATGCTAAAGCCTGCTTGTAAAATAATTGCACTGTCACGGGCTAAAGTAACAGGATCACAAGAGACGTATAAAATCGTTTTAAACTGAGTAAGTGGTAACTGCTCTAAAATAGCCATTGCACCAGTACGTGATGGATCAAGTACTAACACGTCAAGTTCGGCACTAAACCAAGCAGCTGATTGCAGTGATTTTGTTAAATCAAAACAATAAAAATCGGTATTCGACAATGAGTTAGTTTGCGCATTTTGTTTTGCTAATGCAACCGCAGAATCGACCCCTTCAACACCAATAACATATTTAGCATACTTTGCAATCAATAATGAAAAGTTACCAATGCCACAAAACAAATCCAATACCTGCTCATGACCTTGTAAATCAAGCCACTGTTTTGCTTGATACAGCATAGCTTGGTTTACTTGCGGGTTAACTTGAATAAAGTTTTCAAGGCCAAACTCAAAGCGTAAATCATAAGCCGGTATCTGGTAGTACGGCATTGGATGGTCACTGTGATCAATTTCGCCACTGTGTGACTGCCACACAACACGCCAGCTATATTCATCACACGCTGCGACTACAATAGCTTTTAACTCTGCGTTAATGGCTTTGGTATGCCTAATAACCACAAAGGCCGCGTTATCAGCTTCACATAATTGTAAGTGACTAATGCTACTCAGACCTGAATGGCTGTTGATAAGAACATCAAAAACTGAAAAAACGTCTTTAAAAGTGCCGCTCAGCACATCACAGTTTTCTATGCTCACTAATTGTTTAGAACCTTGAGCCCGATACCCTACTCGCATTTTCTTTGCGGCTTTGTCGTGCATTACGGCAATGCGCGCAGAGCGACGATAATGGCGCTCTTCACTAAGCAGAGGTGCTTGCCAATTTAAGTTATCAGCTTTGGCAAACTTGCTAAACAGCTGACTCACCGCCGCTTGCTTCTCAACCAATTGCTGCTCTGCATCAAGGTGCTGTAGCTGACAACCACCACAAACCTGATAATGCTGGCAAAAAGGAGTAACCCTATGCGCTGAGGCTGATAGCACTTTTTTACAATCAGCACTGGCAAAGCGTGCCTTATCTTCAATCAATAATGCTTTTACTTCTTCACCCGGCAAAGCACCATTAACAAAACAGACTTTATTTCCCTGCTTAGCAACTCCCCGTCCTTGGTGATCCATAGCAGTGACATTCAGGGTTAGCATTTTTTGCGAAACGGATTTCTTTTTGGCTTTGAAAATCTGTGCCATTGGGCAACACCTTAATTATTGATAAAGCGGGAGTAAGTATATACTCTTAAACAACGATAATAATGATAACAACATTCTTTATGACTAAATTTGGCTTACGTGACTCAGTCTTAACCCTTACACTTATACCGACTGTGATCATAGGCTTGTTGCTGGGCGGTTATTTTACAATAAATCGTTACATTGAGCTCGATGAAATTTTGTATCAACAGGGCGTGACTATTATTGAGCCCCTCGCCATTGCTGTTGAGCAACCGCTATTAAAGCGTGATAAAGCCTTATTAACTCGCTTAGTTAGTCATACGCACAACAAACACTCCCCTGCTATCCAATCAATTGCTATTTTTGATGAAAACAATGAGTTAGTGATTTTTAGTAAATACCAAAGTGAGTTCAAAGAAATTGTTAGCAGCAATGCAAACAACATGGATGGCATCCAAGTACAAAATTCTGAGCACTATTTAACATTCTCCACTGCCATAATTAATCATAGCCGCCAAGACACGATTTGGAATCATCACAGCTATCAAGCATCACTTGGTACTGTGGTGATCATGCTTAACAAACAACAAGCCATTATTGGCCAGCAACGAGCATTATTGGTCAGTGGCGTAGTGATATTACTCGCGCTCATACTTGCTATCGTATTAGCGTTTAGACTAACTCGCATGTTTATTCAGCCTCTTAATAAGTTAGTACTAGCTACCGACAAGCTTATTGAAGGTAAAGTAGACACTGGACTTGATCAAAAAATGTTTGGTGAGTTTGAGTTATTACGCACAGGTTTAAATACCATTGCAGAAACCATGGTCGTGCAACGTGATGAGATGCAAAAGCACATTGACCAAGCAACCTCTGATTACCGTGAAACACTCGAACAATACGAAACCCAAAATATTCAGTTAAGTATTGCTAAAAAAGATGCACAAGATGCGAACCGAGTAAAATCAGACTTCTTAGCTAAAATGAGTCATGAGTTACGCACACCTTTAAACGGTGTAATTGGTTTTACTCGCCAGCTTTATAAGACTCCGCTGAATAAGCATCAAAAAGATTATCTTGATACCATTGAACTGTCGGCAAATAGTTTACTTACCATTATCAGCGATATTTTAGACTTTTCGAAATTAGAAGCCGGAGCCATGGAGCTTGAGTCAATGCAATTCCAGCTCCGTGACAATATTAATGAAGTTATGACCTTGTTGGCACCAAGTGCTCACGAAAAACAACTTGAACTATCGATATTTATCCACCCACAAGTACCCGACAACTTAACTGGCGACCCGACCCGCTTTAAACAAATTTTAATCAACCTGTTAAGTAATGCCATTAAGTTTACTGAAAAAGGCTCAATCAAAGTTGATGTTGGCTATCGCTTATTAGATGAAGAACGCGCCTCTATTTTAGTGTCTGTCACCGACACTGGTGTAGGCATCCCAATGGATAAACAAGATGCGTTATTTACCCCATTTGGCCAGGCTGACTCTAGTATCACCCGTAAATTTGGTGGCACAGGTCTTGGGCTAATCATCACTAAGCATATTGTTGAAGCGATGAATGGCCGTATCACCCTAAACTCAGCACCTGGTAATGGTACCTGCTTTACGTTCAATGCCGTATTCAGAACGCCAAGTAACTCAATTACCAGTGACTTACCGACTCAATCATTAATTAATAAACGTATTCTTTACCTTGAACCTCACGAGCATACACACCAAGCGACTCTGTCATTGCTCAATGAGTGGCAAGCACGAGTAACTGCCTGCTTAGATGAAGAAAGTTTCTTAGCTGAGATTAACAAAGACTTCAGTTACGATATTTGTATTATCGGTCATACAGCTGCAATTGATGATATGCAACAGCTCAAGAGTTATGTAAAAGCCGTTCGCCCTGTCACTGACTATCTTTACCTTATGCTCAATACAGTTTCGCATAATATGCGCGAAGCCTTTATTGGCAGCGGAGCAGATGCGTGCTTAAGCAAACCACTTAACCACCGTAAATTATGCGAAGTGCTTGCTGCACCTTATCGCCTTGATCACCCTGTACATAACATTGAACAAGGCGATGAAAAACTATTACCGCTAAAAGTACTGGTTGTAGACGATAACGATGCCAACCTTAAACTTATTTGCACCTTGCTTGATGAACAAATAGAACTGATAGATACCGCACACAACGGTTCACAAGCTTACAGCTTAAGTAAAAGCCACAAATATGACTTAATCTTCATGGACATCCAAATGCCAATTATGGATGGTATTACCGCATGTAAACTTATTCGCGAGTCATCTCTTAATGAAGATACCCCTATCATTGCTGTAACCGCTCACGCCCTAGCGGGTGAAAAAGAACAGCTACTTAAGGATGGTTTTAAAGGCTATTTAACCAAACCTATTGATGAAGATATGCTAAAGCAGATAATTAGCGATCATAGTCCACAATCACCGATTAACCGCGAACGCAACAAAGTTCCGGCAATTAATTCAGAGCCTCCATTTGAAAGTGCCCGCTTAGACTGGCAGTTAGCACTACAACGTGCTGGCGGTAAAGAAGAGCTAGCACTAGAAATGCTCAATATGTTATTACTCAGCGTGCCGGAAACCTTGCGTCTGCTCAATGAAGCTATAGAAAAAGAAGATTGTGAACATGTGCTTAGCATTGTGCACAAGTTCCATGGCGCATGTTGTTACACTGGTGTGCCAAAACTTAAATCCCTCGCCGAAACACTCGAGACAGCACTAAAAGGTGATTGCGATTTAAATTACATTGAGCCTGAATTGTTTGAGCTTGTTGATGAGCTAAATAATTTGTTGAGCGATGCTGGAATGCTTGAGCAGCAACGTTAAAAGTTACGAAGGATATCAAGGAAGATTAATGTTTTTTATTTTATTTTTGTTTTTTACATCATTATCGTTCTTTTGGTTCATACTCAGTTCTAAAAAGCTTAGTGGGATGGCAAACGAATACGTAAAAACCAATTACACAGAGCTGTGGCAAACATACGAAAGCCAAGCCAGATTAATGAGAACAAAACCTGACTCAATGGTTATTCATTCAATTAAGAAAGGTGAATTGTCGGCAATAGATGACGCTGTTTTAAAAAGCTTTAAGAAAAAGCATCAATATTTAGTGGTCCTACTCTGCCTTTCCCCTTGGCTATCTTCATTGCTTGCACAATTTATTGTTTATCTGAGTAAATAAAAAACGCGGTGGATATCACATCCACCGCGCTCAGTATTCAAATTTGCTGGCTCTTATTAAAGGCGTCAGCTTAAAGTCTTGCTTCAATCATTAAACGTTTCATATCGCTGACTGCTTTTTCTAAACCATCAATCGCTGCACGGGCAATAATCGCATGACCAATGTTTAACTCATAAATTTCTGGCATTGCCGCAATGGGTTTTACATTGTGGTAATGAAGACCATGACCGGCATTAACGATTAAACCTAGGCTATCGGCATATTGTACACCGCTACGAATACGCTCAAGCTCAGTGTGAAGCTCTTCGTCATTTTCAGCATCAGCATAAGCACCGGTGTGAATTTCAACGTATGGAGCATTACACGCTTTTGCAGCGTCAAGTTGTGCGTTGTCGGCATCTATGAATAACGAGACCTTAATTCCTGCTGCTGTTAGCTTTTCTGTTGCTGCTTTTACTTTTTCAAAATTACCCACAACATCAAGACCACCCTCTGTGGTGAGCTCTTCACGCTTTTCAGGCACTAAACAAACATAAGCAGGTTTCACTTCAAGGGCGATGTCGATCATTTCATCGGTCACTGCAATTTCAAGATTCATACGTGTTTGAATCGTTTTTGCCATCACATATACGTCGCGGTCTTGAATATGACGACGGTCTTCACGCAAATGAATGGTGATACCATCTGCACCAGCATGCTCTGCAACAGCTGCAGCATGCGCAGGATCTGGGTAACTCGTGCCACGCGCTTGGCGTAAAGTGGCAATGTGATCAACGTTTACACCAAGAAGAATATCTTTCATTTTTTTACCTGTTTAAAACAACGATTCAAGGCTGAACATCAGCCTACTTAATAAATAACTCACGGCTTTTTAATGGCTTTTTACCAAGTAAAGGCTTGAGTAAGTATCGACTTAATTGCTTTGCCATATATAACACATCAGGGGCGCTAAAGTCATGAGCTGCTATGGCATTTAATTGCTTTCCTGAAAAACCACTATGGGGGTCGTCATGCAGTAAAAAACCGTATTCAGCAAAGTACTGGTAATTTGCTGCATCGATAATTTCATCACCTTCGGCATCAACACTAAAATCAACGCCATAACCAAGCATTTCAAGTAACTGAAACTCATAAGAGCGAAGCACCGCTTGCAGGTTTTTAGTGGTTGATAATTCACCTAGATGCTGTTTATAAAGATGATAAACACTTTCCATCGGCTCATTGATAGGTACGATACGATTGGTTAATTCGTTCATATAGAAGCCGCAATAAAGCTCGGTACCCTGCAACATAGTTTGCCGGCCATGGGGTTCAAAACGATTAATGTATTTTAAATCAGACTTGCCGTTATATTGTACGAGCAGAGATTGGAAAGGTTGTAATTGTGCTTTATGTTTAGTGGCCTGGCGACCACTAACACGGGCCAGCATTCTCAGCTGACCTACGCCTTCTACCAGCATATCGAGCATGACTTGCGAGTCGCTAAATGGACGTCGGTGCAGCAAGTATGCTGTGTAGAATTCGCTATCCATGGCGTGTAAGACTTTACTTAGTCTTCACCATAGCCAAGGCTACGTAGCGCACGCTCATCGTCGGCCCAGCCAGACTTCACTTTTACCCAAAGTTCTAAAAACACTTTGTTATCAAGCATATCTTCAAGGTCTTTACGAGCTTCACGGCCAATAACTTTCAGCTTTTCGCCTTTATTGCCGATCACCATACGCTTTTGCGTTTCACGCTCAACGAGGATCAAACCATTAATTTGCCAAACACCGTTTTCTTGCCATTTAAACTGTTCAATCTCTACAGTGACTGAATATGGTAACTCATCACCCATAAAGCGCATCAGCTTTTCACGGATCACTTCAGCTGCCATAAAGCGCATTGAACGGTCTGTTACGTAGTCTTCAGGGAAGTAAAACTCACAAAGCGGTAAACGCTTTTTCACTTCATCTTTGATTAAATCAATATTTTTACCCTGCTTCGCAGAGACCGGCATAATAGCCACAAAATCATACTTACCACCTAAAAACTGCATGTGCGGAAGCACTAAATCACGGTCTTTAACTTGGTCAATTTTATTCATAACTAATAACACTGGGCGACCACTTTGACGTACTTTATTTAGTACCATCTCATCGTCTTCGTTCCAGTGTGTGCCTTCAACCACAAAGATGATCAGTTCTACATCGCCAATTGAGCTTGATGCAGCACGGTTCATTAAACGGTTAATAGCGCGTTTTTCTTCTACGTGTAAGCCTGGTGTATCCACATAAACAGCTTGGTATTTACCTTCGGTATGAATACCCATGATACGGTGTCGTGTGGTTTGTGGCTTACGCGAGGTAATAGACACCTTTTGCTCAACAATATAGTTAAGTAAGGTTGATTTACCTACATTTGGGCGGCCAACAATGGCAACCATACCGCAGTGCGTGTCTAGCTCTGCAGGTTCTTTGCTAATTAAATCATCAAGATTCATTTTTAAGTATCTTTAAGGCTTTTTCAGCGGCTTTTTGCTCAGCTTTACGACGTGAGCTACCTACTGAGATAATGCTATCCATCCCTTCAACAATACATTCAACCGTGAATGTTTGATTGTGCGCTTGGCCTTTTGTATCAATTACAGTGTAGCCAGGTAACGATAATTTGCGCGCTTGTAAGTATTCTTGAAGTAATGTTTTCGGATCTTTTTGATTTAAGCCCGGCGAAATTGCATCAAGACGCGACTCGTACCAGCTTAAAATTAACTCACCACATTGTTCAATGTTTGAGTCTAAGAACACCGCACCAATAATCGCCTCAACGGCATCAGCAAGGGTTGATTCACGGCGAAAACCACCGCTTTTAAGCTCACCTGGACCTAAGCGTAAGTAATCGCCTAAGCCAAACTCTAGGCCAAATTCAGCCAACGTTTGACCACGAACTAGGGTCGAACGCATGCGGCTTAAATCACCTTCGCGTGCTTTTGGAAATTTAGTGTAAAGCGCATTCGCAATCACAAAGCTCAAAATCGAATCGCCCAAAAACTCTAAGCGCTCGTTATGTTGACCTTTATGACTGCGGTGCGTCATTGCCTGCTCAAGCAAAGCTTGATCAGTAAATGTATAACCTATTTTGTTGTATAACTCTGTTACGTTTTTTTTCATCGTTACTGAATATTACCTAGGCGTTCAAAACGAACACCAGTTGGAACCCAGCCTGGTAAAAAGTCATCTGGGCCATTCTCAAATTCAAAACTCATCCATATAAAGACGGCTTTACCTACCAAGTTTTCTTTAGGTACAAAGCCCCAAAAGCGACTGTCTTGGCTATTATCACGGTTATCACCCATCATGAAATAATGATCGGCAGGAACAACCCACTCATCAGAGCGTGTACCTGGTTGTTGATAATAACGGCCTTTCATTTCAGGAGCTTGCGGGTTAATTAAAATGTTATGATTCAATGTGCTTAGGTTTTCTTCTAAGCGCACTAAATTCATCGAACCCTGCTTGAACTCGTCACTATTGAGGATTTCCATATCAATTTTGTTGTATTCATTACACAGCAAATCACCTTGCTGCGTTTCACCTTCGGCACATTTTGGCTGAATATAAAGGTGCTTATTGCGATAAACAATTTTATCGCCCGGTAAACCAATCGTACGTTTAATGTAATCTACACGCTCGTCTAATGGGTATTTAAATACCACAATATCACCACGTTCAGGTTCATCAACATCAACTAACTGGCTGCGCCAAATTGGGTCTTTGATGCCATATGAGTACTTCTGTACCAAAATGAAGTCACCCACTAATAGGGTTGGCATCATTGAGCCAGATGGAATTTGAAACGGTTCAAAAATGAAAGAGCGAAAAATCGTGATCGCTGCAATCATCGGAAAAATTGACTTAGCCGTTTCAGTGATACTTGGCTCAGGCGCAATTAATGCGGCGGTTTCTTCGTCTAGTTCACCACCTGCTGCATTTTGAGCAAGGGCAATGCGTTGCTGACGCTTTGGCGCATACATAAAGTGGTCAATTAACCAAATTAATCCTGAGCCTAGCGTTAACAACACTAAGAAAATAGAAAAGTAACCCGCCATGCATTAATTCCTTTATTTACTTCTAATTATTTACCAACTTTAAGGATAGCTAAGAATGCATCTTGAGGTACTTCAACGTTACCTAGTTGCTTCATTCGCTTTTTACCTTCTTTTTGTTTTTGTAGCAGTTTCTTCTTACGGCTCACGTCACCACCGTAACATTTTGCGATTACGTTTTTACGTAATTGCTTAACGGTTGTTCGGGCAATAACATGCTGACCAATCGCTGCTTGAATCGCAATATCAAACTGCTGACGTGGAATTAAGTCTTTCAGTGCTTCAGCTAACTGACGACCACGTGATTGTGCAATATCACGGTGAACAATAATCGCTAACGCATCAACACGCTCACCATTAATTAATACGTCAACACGTACCATGTCTGAAGCTTGGAAATGCTTGAAGTTATAATCAAGCGATGCAAAACCACGGCTTGTTGATTTTAACTTATCAAAAAAGTCCATGACTACTTCAGCCATCGGTAATTCGTACGTCACCGCAACTTGCTTACCATGGTAGCTCATTTTAGTTTGCATACCACGCTTTTCAACACAAAGCGTAATTACGTTACCTAAAAACTCTTGCGGAACTAATATGTTAGCTTCAACAATTGGCTCACGGATTTCAAGAATATTATTCACTGGCGGTAAGTCAGACGGGTTATCTATCTGTTTAGTTCCGTCTTTAGTCTCTACTTCGTAGATTACTGTTGGCGCAGTGGTAATAAGATCAATGTCGTATTCACGCTCAAGACGCTCTTGAATGATTTCCATGTGTAGCATACCTAAGAAGCCACAACGGAAACCAAAGCCTAGTGCTGTTGAGTTTTCTGGCTCGAAGAATAACGACGCATCGTTCAAGCTTAATTTATCAAGCGCATCACGGAATGACTCATAGTCATCTGATGAAATTGGGAACATACCTGCATAAACCTGCGGTTTAATGCGTTGGAAGCCCGGTAAACGCTCTGGCGCAGAGTTACGTTGTAAAGTGATGGTATCACCTACAGGTGCACCATGGATTTCTTTAATACCCGCAATAACAAAGCCTACCTCACCGGTTTTTAGGATACCCGTGTTGGTTTGTTTTGGTGTGAAAATACCCACTTTATCTGCGATATGAACTTGATCATTCGACATGATCTTAATTTTATCGCCCGAGCGCAATTCACCGTGCTTAATACGTACTAATGATACAACGCCTTGGTATGGGTCAAACCATGAATCAATAATAAGCGCTTGTAGTGGCTTGTCTTTGTCACCTTCTGGCGGCGGAATATCTTTAACAATAATTTCGAGTACTTCTTCAATACCAATACCCGTTTTAGCACTACATTGCACTGCATCTAGGGCATCGATACCAATGATGTCTTCAATTTCTTCTGCTACACGAAGTGGATCGGCTTGTGGTAAGTCGATTTTATTTAGAACTGGAATAACTTCTAAGTCCATTTCGATTGCTGTGTAGCAGTTAGCTAAAGTTTGAGCTTCTACACCTTGACCCGCATCAACAACTAAAAGTGCACCTTCACAGGCTGCAAGTGAACGTGATACTTCGTATGTGAAGTCAACGTGTCCTGGCGTGTCGATAAAGTTTAACTGGTATGTTTCGCCGTCTTTAGCTTTATAATTTAGCGTTACACTTTGCGCTTTGATGGTAATACCACGCTCACGCTCTATGTCCATTGAGTCTAACACCTGCTGCTGCATTTCACGGTCTGTTAAACCACCACAAACTTGGATAAGACGGTCAGAGAGAGTCGATTTACCATGGTCAATATGGGCGATGATCGAAAAATTACGGATATGCTTCATAAACTGGATTCTAAACTTCTATATAAAATGGACTAAGTGTATAAAGCGACAATTTTACATTTAATTGGCTTTAATCACCATCTATTTGAGTGAAAGGAATAGTAATTGGGTGAATTTTTATTACTTTAATATCATGCTTCAGGCTCTTAACCCTTGATTTTGCTATCGCATAGCCCGTCAAACCACCAATCACGGCGGCTAAAATTTGCCAGCCTTCGGCAAGCGAAAAAGCCGAAAATGCGATTAAAGCAAACCCTAAACTAAACAAAAGGGGTAGCATGTAAACAGCCATAGCGTGTTTAACTAAGTGGCTATCATCGAGTGCTAAAGTTACTTTTTGCCCTACTTGGAGCTCTTTTTCGAAGGTATAAGGAAAGGTTTTTTTAGCTGTTCCAAACAGCTTTGCAAAAACTTGCGAACCACAACGACCATTACAGCCGGCACAGGCTTGCTTTTGTTCTGCTTCTAAATTCGCTGTCGTGCCTTTAACTGACACGACAGTGAGTGTTTGTTCAATCATGATTTAAAGAGGTCGCGCTACCGACTCAGCTATAGCTTTGGCTGTCATAGCTGGGATATTACCAACAACCGATACATCAAAGCTACCACCATTGTGCACATACACAGTCGTTGCACCTGAGGTTAAAGCGCCGCTTGCACGCTTTCCAGGTAACGGTCTTTGAATAAAAACAGACACTTCAACAAACCCATCTGAATATAAATAATAGTCAGCAAGTTCATTATTTAAATCAAGTTTATGGCGATCTGACTTTAATAACTTAAAGCCATCAGGGAGCCAACCAATTTTCCAATCATTCGCTGCGCCGTCACCATCGCTGGCTAAATCGTTAGTCGCCAACACCGCAGGAAAGTCACGGTTTTGCATTTCAACTAACATAGGTGCTGGCTGCTCTGTTACGCTGATATGAGTTAACTGTAACTGCTCAAGCATTTCACCTTTGTGATTCACATAGGCAGATTTAAGCAACAACGATGACTCAGTATCTAGCCAAATCCAATAGTTATATTTGTATTCATCTTTTGATTCGATACGCACTAACTGTGCTGAGCGCCCTGCAATACGGCCTTTTCCGCCAAGCACAAAATCATAGTGAGCGCTTAGCCGATTGATATCTTTAAAAAGCACTTCAGGAATTGGCCCGGCTATAGAGTCTGTTTTCACTGAATAAGGCTCAGAATGAGGCTCAAAATAGGTCACTTGATCATCAACGCGCACCATTTCTAGGCCAGCGCCGTTGAGTAAACTTAAATGCTCAAGCTCAATATCGCCTTGTTTTGCATGTAACCAGCGATAGGGTTCCATGGCTTGGCCTTTTACAACCACAAATGATGCGTCAAAGTTGCGAGTATGAACGGCCATAGCCATATCATTTAATAAAGTCTTGGCGGGATTTTCGTCGCTGGCAATGGCTGGAGCCGTTAATACCAGCGACAAAATAAAAGTAAAAACTTTCATTTAATTAGTTTTTTTCCTCGTCTGCATTTTCTGCAGTTTGCGATTTTTCTAGCGAATATGCAACACGTGCTTGACGTTGGTGCTCAAGCACTAATGCACCAATACGCTGTTGTTGTAACTCACGTAAACCTTGCTCTGCATTTTCTAATGCAGGTTGCTCAGATGAGTAACTAACAGGAGAGGCCATACCGGTTAATGGTACAGTTTGTAATGTTGGGATGTCATTTTGTGGCACTTCACTGTTTTGTGGCAAAGTTTGTACGCCCACAATAGCAAACATGGCAACACTAGCAGCAATGGCCACTTGGGCAAATGGACGACGCCAATTAAATGCTACTACGTTATCAGTGCCTGTTGCCGCCACGATTTCTTCGCTTTTTGGTGCCGTTGTTTTATTCGCGAAATCTGCGTAAACAGGTTCTTGCTCTAGTGATTCAGCCACTGCATCAGCAATGTCAAAATTAAAAGCGTTGTTATTTGCCTCAGCACGCATTACATCACCAATCATTGCGTAACGACCAAATGTAGACACATCGTCGTTTGTGATCGCTTGATCAGTTAACTGCTGCTCGCCGTCAAGTAACGCGGACAACTGCTCATTATCCAACTTGTTAACGTCTGCTTTTGTCATACTAAGACTCACCTATTAATGGATTCAATTTATTATCAATCGCCTCACGGGCACGGAAAATACGTGAACGCACCGTTCCCACAGGGCAATCCATAACCACGGCTATTTCTTCATAGCTCATACCTTCAATTTCACGAAGGGTAATCGCGGTTTTTAGATCTTCAGGCAAACTATCAATCGTATTAAAAATTACAGCACGTACTTCGTCACTTAATAACAGGTTTTCTGGCGATGCGTTTGAACGCATTGCATCTGCACTGTCATAAAATTCTGCTTCTTCGGCATCAACATCGTTAGCTGGGGGTTTGCGACCCTGCGCAACTAAGTAATTTTTAGCACAATTTACGGCGATACGGTACAACCAAGTATAAAAGGCGCTATCACCTCTAAAGTTAGGTAAAGCACGGTAGGCTTTAATAAAAGCTTCTTGTGCGACATCAGCAACATCACCTTGGTTCGATACATAACGTGAAATCAAACCTGCAATTTTATTCTGATATTTTCTAACTAATAGGTTGAAGGCGTTTTTATCTCCTTGCTGGACCCTTTTAACTAGCGCTAAATCCAAATCCTGCTCGCTCATTCGAGCCGGTACTCCTCTGTTTGATTCTTGCTTGCTATTCATATACTCGCCATTGTTTACACAAACTCTGACTGCACCATGAATATAAAAGTTCAGTTTAAAATGATTTTTTTATAAAATAGCACGCAAATAAATTGAGTCATACCAATCTTATTACACGACAACCTCAATAACTGCTTAAAAATCAACGGTTATCTAAATTAAACTCACAATTTAAAACAGCTAACAATAAACTGTTTATGTGACGATAAAACTAATAAGATTGGTATAACGTATTAAAATGACTAATAGTGTTAAAGCAAATATGGTACATATACGTATACCACATAAAAATTTATTTGCTCAAACTTTTGGCACTACTAGCCGAGCATTGTAACCGCAAAGACCACAGACATGAACCAAAATAAACATCACATTACTGATGTCGCTATCATTGGCAGCGGCGCCGCTGGCCTATCTCTTGCCTTATCGCTTGCTAATCACTGTAAGGTGACAGTACTTAGTAAAGGCGCATTAACTGAGGGTTCTACCTTATATGCTCAAGGTGGTATTGCAGCAGTATTTGATAAAAAGAATGACAGCATTGAATCTCATGTTGAAGATACTCTCGATGCAGGCGGCGGATTATGTGACCGTGATGCGGTTCACTACACAGCAAGCAATGCTAAAAAATGTTTAAAGTGGCTAATTGAGCAAGGCGTACCTTTTGATATGGAGTTCGATTCAAAAGGTAAAGAACGTTTTCATTTAACTCGCGAAGGTGGTCATAGTCATCGTCGTATTTTACATGCTGCCGATGCAACTGGCCGAGCAGTGCAAACAACCTTAATTAGCCAAGTACAAGCACACCCTAACATCACCCTGTTAGAAAATTACAATGCCATTGATTTAATCACAGATAAAAGCTTAGCTAAAAAAGGCAAGCATGTTCACGGCTTGTATGTTTGGAATTGTGTAGATAAAAAAGTTGAAACTATCGCAGCTAAGTTCGTATCACTGGCAACAGGCGGCGCAAGTAAAGTGTACTTATATACTTCTAACCCAGATGTATCAAGTGGCGATGGTATCGCAATGGCATGGCGTGCGGGGTGCCGTGTAGCCAATATGGAATTTAACCAATTCCACCCAACAAGTTTGTATCACCCAGAGCTGCAAAACTTTTTGATCACAGAAGCTATGCGCGGTGAAGGTGCGTATTTAAAACGCCCTGATGGCACTCGCTTTATGAAAGACTTTGATGAGCGCGAAGAACTTGCCCCTCGCGATATTGTTGCTCGTGCCATCGATTTTGAAATGAAACGCCTTGGTGCGAATTGTGTGTACCTTGATATTAGCCACAAAGATAAAGATTTTATCATTGAGCACTTCCCAACTATCTACGCAAAATGCTTAAGTGTTGGCCTCGACATTACCAAAGAAGCCATTCCTGTGGTGCCTGCTGCACACTATACCTGCGGCGGTGTTATGACCGACTTTAATGGCCGTACAGATTTAGATAACTTATATGCGGTTGGCGAAGTAGCTTACACAGGCTTACACGGTGCTAATCGTATGGCGAGCAACTCACTACTTGAGTGCATTGTATTTGCCCATGCTGCCGCGAAAGATATTCTGAGCAAAATCGATGCAAGCCCTGCCCTTGAAGCCTTACCATTATGGGATGAAAGTCGCGTAACTAACTCAGACGAAGAAATCGTTATTACCCACAACTGGCATGAGCTAAGGTTATTTATGTGGGATTACGTGGGTATTGTACGCTCAACAAAACGTTTAGAACGTGCGCTTCACCGCGTTGAATTACTGCAGCAAGAAATTCACGACTATTACGCAAACTTTAGGGTGACAAATAACTTATTAGAACTTCGAAACCTAGTACAGGTTGCAGAGCTTATTATTCGCAGCGCCCTTGAGCGTAAAGAAAGTCGTGGTCTTCATTACACGATTGATTACCCAGAGCAAAACGAAAATCCAACACCGACAATTTTAACGCCTAAGTCGGTTGCTGCACTGCAATAATTGCACGCTTTAAGCGCGAGAAACTTTCTTCATCAACACTGGCTGAGCTTATAATCAGCCAGTGTGATTGATAAAACCCAGCCAACCTCAGCACTACAAAATTAGCAAACACATAACTTTTAGCTGTTATCTGGCCTTGAATTTTAAGTTTGTCGTTTACAAATCTAAGCTCTGCTTGCTCTAAAATTATAAAACCCTTTTCAGGCTGTGCTTGTTGGACTTTTTTAAAACTAAGAATGGCTAAGAAGAAGCACGCTAAACAAGCCAACAGCTGAGCGAAAACATGCTGGTAAACAAAGCATAAAGTGATGGCTGTTAAGCAAAAAAAGACCACAAAGGGTTTGTGGTCGGGGGTGTTATTTGTAACGGTAAATCTATACACGAACTCGGTCTAAAATTAACGCGACCATACCGTTAAGCTCTGGGTCTTTACACTCTTCATGACCCATGAACCAGGCAAATAAATCAGGATCATCGCACTCAAGTAAGCGTTGAAAAACGGCTTGCTGTTCTTTTGATAGTGAGTCAAACGCTTCTTCAACGAATGGCATAAATAAAACATCTAGTTCTAACATACCGCGACGGCATGCCCAACGAATACGTTCTTTACTGTGAATTTCAGTCATTTTAAACCTCGTACTTATTTGTCTGCAGTTTACCAAATTGCTATCGAATAAACAGCTATTTAAATTGCTACCCTAACTAAGTTATCATTAGCGCTCATTCATATCGTAAAGAAGGTTTTTATGTCGACTGTTTACGCATGTCCTTTATCTTATTCACTTATCAGCCTAACTGGCAAAGATAAGTTGTCTTACCTTCACGGACAAATTACGCAAGATATCAACAAATTAACTGATGATAACTTCCTTTGGGCTGGCCACTGTAATGCAAAAGGCAAGCTTTGGGGTGTATTTAGGTTGTTTTCACACCTTGATAGCTATTACCTTGCGGGCTCAAAACCTGAGGTAGAGCAATCGCTAGTCGAGTTAAAAAAATACGCCGTTTTTTCGCAAGTAGAAATTCAGCAATCTGAAAAACCGCTAATTGGCTTACTAGGTGATGACCTAACAGCGACACTAGAAACCTTAGCAATTAATTTTGACGACGAGCACAACGCTGTCGATTTTGCTGGCGGTAAAGCGTTAAAGCTTGCAGATAACCGCGTATTGCTTATGGTCAACGAAGAATTTAGCTTACCTGATGACATAACAGCCCTTGATGATGACGCGTTATGGCAACAGGCAGCTATTGCCGCAGGCGAGCCGTCATTAAACAGCGACGCTATTGGCGAATATGTACCGCAAATGGTTAACTTGCAAGCGCTTGGTGGTATCAGTTTCAGAAAAGGTTGCTACACAGGGCAAGAAACCGTCGCCCGTATGAAATACCTAGGCAAAAATAAACGTGCTATGTATATAGTTTCGGGCAAAGCTGAAGGCTTGCTTGATGAGCTAGAACTTGAAACCCAACTGGGCGAAAACTGGCGCCGAGCAGGCAAGCTTATTAGCCAAAGTTATAATCAACAAACGCAAACCTTAATGGGCCTTGTTGTGCTTCCGAACGATAATGAAGCAGGCCAAATTTTGCGAGCAAAACACCTCCCTCAGGTAGAGTTATCTATTCAAGCTCTGCCTTACTCTCTCGAAGATGAATAAATAGGAATGACTATGATCGTAGCAGCAAACAAAGTGGTAAAAATGCATTATTCAGTATTGGATAATAACAAAAACACCATCGACAACTCTTTCGATGGCGAGCCACTAGTGTTTATCGTTGGCACGGGTTTCTTAATTCCAGGCCTCGAAAATGCGCTATTAGGTAAAGAAGCGGGCGACACATTCAGCGTAACAGTTGAGCCTGAGCAAGGCTATGGTGAGCGTCACGATGACCTAATGCAAGCAGTACCAAAATCAATGTTTGAAGGTATGGAAATTGAAGTGGGTATGCAGTTCCGCGCTACGACTGACGCTGGCGACCAATCAGTGATGATCATCGAAATTCAAGACGAAGACGTTATTGTAGATGGTAACCACCCACTTTCAGGTATTACCCTTCATTTTGATGTTGAAGTACTTGAAGTACGCGATGCAACTGAAGAAGAATTAGCACATGGTCATGTGCACGGTGAAGGTGGTTGTGGTCACAGCCACTAAACTATTACTATAAAAAAAGCGCCACTGGCGCTTTTTTATATCTCAAATTTGTGCTTATGCAACAGTTTTCTGAGCATCTAGAGCAGGCTCTGGTTCAGCAATATGCTCTCTAAGCGCAGCAAGTAAACCTTCTTGGTCATTGGTTCCTAAGCGATAGTGCGTACCGTCTTTCATCGCCAATTCAACAGCACTAAATCCAGATACACTGTAAACCCAGCCATCATGGGTGATACGCAGACCAATACCATGACGAAATGAATTACTTACCGCTCGAACAGATTCAATCTCATCAAAAGTCACGGTTTTTCCAAATACACCCGGACCGAATGCCCAGCTTAGTGTTTTATCGCTCACCTTAATCGTTAAGCCATGAAACAAAAAGGCCACCAGCACTAAGATAGCGCTAAACACCATAAGAGGAATATCTGCACCAATTAAGTTCCAAGCTAAGGCAATGAAGGCGCCAATCCAGCCTAAAATAACAAAAATAAAAATAGCGTACTGTTTATGTCGATACATTCTGAAGTATTCTCTTAAAAGCTATAAACAAAGGTTGCACTCAGCTCAGAATCGTACTTGAGCTTATCTTCCTCTGGTTTTGAGTTATAGCGATACATGTAGGTAAATTTGAGTGATACATCACCCATAATTTTGCTGATCAGGGATGTTTCTGATTTTAAACGCGAGTTTAACCCTGACAATGATTGTTCATAACTGACATCTTGATTAAAGCGAGTACGAGCAGAAACCGTACGCTCCCACTGCAGCGCTAGACGAAGCAGGTAACCGGTTTTTGTTTCATCTTCTTCTGTTGCAGTCTCTTGATCAGCCACCGAGCGGTATAAACCAGGGCCCACATCGATATCGACTTTATTCTTACTGCCTTGGTAAATGCGGTTACCGTAACCCGTCGCTATGGTGCTCTTAAACTCAAGACCACTAAACTTATCTCGCTCGTAGTCACCGTAAATGAAAAATGACTCATTTTTCACATTTAGCTTATAGTTACCTTGGCCTGATACAAAAATACGGTCAGCAGAAACTTCTTCATCACCGGTTTCTTCATTACGGTCACGTTTGTATAAAGTATCGAGCTTAAATTGGTTACGCCACTTTTCGAAATCTTGGTAAAGGTTACCTTTAAGTTTGAAACTAGTTGAGTTGGTATTACCGCGGCTTACCATAAAACCAAACTCCATATCTCCGTACAGCAACTCGCCTTTATGAATTTTATGGATTTCTTCTTCTGATAATTGCCCGTACTCATGAAAGTCTTCAAACGGATCAACAGCAAAAGCCTGCCAACTGCAAACTAGCAGGGCGGGCAAAATAATTCGTTTTATTGAATTAAAACAACTAAAAGTAGAGTCAAACATCGGCTGGAGAGTTATTCGCTATCTTTCCAAAGAATGTGGCAAAACGGTGCATCTTTGTCTCGGCTAATTAAAATTTTCGCAAACAAGATATCTTGATTGTCGAATTCAAGTCCTACTAAGACTTGCACAAATAGCTCAGGTTCAATTTCTAGTGCAACAAAATCTTGCCACTGCTCGTCAGGCTCACCTTCTTCAATAAAGCCAAGCTCTTCTCTGTGCTCGTTAAAATCAGCAATATCTTGCTCGCTTAAATTATCAGGCGCTAATTCTAAAAAGATATCATAAGCCTGATGAGTTACTTCTTCTTCACTGTATAAGCGTGGACCAGCCATTCCTTAAACCTCTGCACATGTGTATCGCTTTGAATCTGGCTATGATAACAAACCTCTTTTGAGTTTTACCAAAAAAAAAGCCAGGTTGCCCTGACTTTTTTGTAATTAATAACAGATTTTACTCAGCACTTGCTGTGCCTTTTATCTTTTCGCGCATTGATTGCACGAGCGTATAAAATAGCGGAACAAGTAAGGTGCCAAAAATGGTTGCAGCTAACATCCCGAATAACACGGTAATACCGAGCGATATTCGACTGCCAGCCCCTGCGCCACTTGCAAACACCAGCGGTAATACGCCAAGTACAAACGACAATGCCGTCATCAATACGGCCCTAAAGCGTAATCTTGCCGCATTAAGAGCCGCTTCAAAAATACCTTTACCTGCCGCACGCTCTTCCATAGCAAATTCAACAATCAAAATAGCGGTTTTGGTGGATAGGCCAATCAGTAGCACTAAACCAACCTGCGCATAGATGTTGTTTTCCATACCAATCACATACAGCGCAAGCATGGCACCAAATAACGCCAACGGTACCGCTGCAATGACCGAAAACGGAATTGTCCAGCTTTCGTATTGCGCAACCAAGAATAGATACACAAATACCACCGCTAAGCCAAATAAGATTGGCGCCATATTACCCGCTTCAATCTCTTGTTTAGACTGCCCAGCCCACTCATACACATAGCCTGTAGGTAATTGCTCAGCTAGCTCTTGCATTGCTTTAATGGCATCACCACTGGCATAACCCGCTGCAGGTTGTCCGCTAATGCTTGCACTACGATATAAGTTAAAGTGCGTTAAGCTTGTAGGGCCTAAAATTGGCTCCAGCTTAGCCAATGTAGTGAGCGGCACCATTGCTCCCTCATCATTACGTACATAGTAGTACTGTAAGTCTGCTGGGTTTTGACGAAAACGGCTTTCCGCCTGCATGATAACGCGGTAAGTACGGCTAAATTGGTTAAAGTCATTTATGTATAACGAGCCAAGTTGCGCCTGCAAGGTTAAGAAAATATCGCTAAGCGCCACCCCTTGAGCTTTTGCCTTATTACGGTCAATTTCAAGGAAATACTGTGGCACATTTGCTCTAAATGTACTGTAAACATTTGACAGCTCTGGACGCTGGTTCGCTTCATAAATTAAGCCATTTAACACTTGTGCAAGTTCAGCAGGCTCGCGTCCTTCACTGTCTTGTAACCTAAACTCAAAGCCTGCGCTTGTGCCAAGTCCAGGTATTGAAGGCGGATTAAAGGCCATGATTTGCGCATCTGGCATCGCCCAGAACTGCCCCATCAGGCGCGTTAGTACTGCACGTAAGCCAAGCTCTGGGCTGGTACGCTCTTCCCAATCCTTGAGTACCACAATACCAAGCGCATTATTAGAACCCGCACCACCGAGTAATGAAAAGCCAGAAACCGCAATAAAGTCAGTTGCCGCTGGTTCATTTTTTACAATCTCGCCCAGCTTATGCATTACATCTTGGGTACGACCACTAGCTGCCGCATCTGGTAATTGCACATCAACAAAAAGAAAGCCTTGATCTTCTGCTGGTACAAAGCCTGTAGGCACTGTTTTTACTAGCCAACCTGCAGCTGCAAAAATAACCACCGCAAACAATGCCATTCTCGCGGTACGTTTGAGGATAAAGTTAATAACTTTACTGTAGCCATTGGTCGAACGAGTAATGATATTTTCGAATGGGGCTAACCATTTAATCGGCTTCATGGCTTTTTCATTTAACAATAAAGCACACAATGCAGGGCTTAATGTCAGTGCGTTTAAAGAAGAAATGAGTACCGCAAATGAAATCGTCACCGAGAACTGTTTATAAAGCTCCCCGGTTATTCCCGGCATAAAGCCTACTGGCACAAACACCGCAAGCAATACTAAGGTCGTTGCCACGATTGGCCCCGATACCTGCTCCATCGCTTTGGTAACCGCTTCTTTAATTGGCAGCTTTTCTTCTTTTAGTATTCGCTCAACGTTTTCAATAACGATAATGGCATCATCGACCACGATACCTATTGCAAGTACTAAACCAAACAAGGTGATTAAGTTGATGGAGTAATCCATCATCATCATAAACGCGAAAGTCCCCACCAAGGATACCGGAATAGCCACCGTTGGAATGAGCGTAGCGCGCCAATTTTGTAAGAATAAAAATACCACTAAAATAACCAAGCCAACCGCTTGGACAAGGGTGACGACCACTTCATCAATCGAGCGATTGATGAACTCTGTGGTGTCATAAGGAATTGAGTACTCAACACCATCAGGTAGCTGTTTAGCCAGCTCTGCCATACGGGCTTTTACATCAGCAGCTACTTGCGTCGCATTCGCTTCTGTTAGCTGATAAATAACGATGAATGCAGTGTCTTGCTGGTTTAACTTTGCTGTTGTGCTGTAGCTTGCTGCACCTAATTCAATACGGGCAATATCATTCAAGCGCACAAAGTTACCATCTTTGCTCGAGCGGATAATGGTTTGGCCAAACTCTTCAGGGGTTTTTAAGCGCCCTTTAGCCTGAATCGAATACTCAAATTGCTGACTCGGTGCTGAGGGTGCAGCACCCAGCTTACCCGCGGCTACGATGGTATTTTGCTCTTGCAGTGCCGCTTGAACTTCTGACACAGTTAAACCTAATGATGCCATTCGATCTGGGCGTAACCACAAGCGCATTGAATAGGTTTGCTCCCCCATTACTTCAGCAGAGGCAACCCCATTAATACGGCCAAGTGGCTCGGTTAAGTAATTGGTTGCATAGTTACTTAAGAAAATAGCGTCGATATTTTCTTGATTAGAGTACAGGTTGATACCGAGAAGCATCGAACTCGACTTTTTCTTAACCGATACACCTTGGCGTTTAACTTCTTCAGGTAACCCTGCTTCAGCAAGTGCCACACGGTTTTGTACGTTAACTTGGGCTATATCCGTGTCTGTACCGACTTTAAAGTAAACAGTTATGTTGGCCGTGCCGTTATTCGACGATGTTGATTCGATATACATCATATCTTCAACGCCATTAACTTGCTCTTCTATGGGCCGGATCACCGACTCTTCAACAATTTGCGCACTTGCCCCCGGGTAATTGGCACTAATTTGTACTTGCGGAGGGGTTATTTGCGGGTACATATTCACAGGCAGCAAGGCCATTGAAATTAAACCCGCTATGGTAATAACAATCGAAATTACCAAGGCAAATTTTGGGCGAGATATAAAGGTTTTACTGATCATATCTCACTCCTAAGAGTTAGCTTTGCTAGAAATAGTGCCGGTTGTTTCATCGACATTTTTTTCAACAGCTTTCACTTCAGCGCCTTGGCGTACCTTTTGTAAACCTTCAATAATGACTTTTTCACCCGCCTCTAAACCAGATTCAACCACCCACATTGCATTAATACGACGACCCAGCTTAACAATCCGCATAGCCACTTTATTTTCGTCATCAACAACGAGTACAAACTTTCCTTGCTGGTTTTCTTGCACTGCAACTTGAGGAATGAGTGCCAAGTCTTGTTTATTCGTACTTTCAACGATTAAAGTGACGAATAGACCCGGCATAACGATGCCATCAGGGTTATCAAAAGCGGCTCTTAGCTCAACCGTGCCTGTATTGCGGTTAATTTTGGTATCTGCAAAATCAAGTTCGCCTTTATCAGCAAAAGTTGAGTTGTTTGGTAAACGCAAAGTTAAGTCGATAGGCACATCACGAGGGTCTTTATCTGAAGGTGCTTGATTATTTTGGCGATAAGAGATGTAGTCAGCTTCTTCAACCTGAAAACTTACATAAATTGGGTCAACATCGGTCAGCTCTGCAAGCTCATTGGATGATGGCCCAACAATATTACCCACATCATAGTTCACTTTACCGATGCGCCCTGCAAACGGTGCGCGTATCTCAGTATAGCTTAAATTAAGTTTTGCTTTTTCAAGCTCAGCTTCCGCGGCTTTTACAGCTGCTGTAGCCTGTTCAAAATTTGTGGTGAGTTTATCGAGGTCTGATTGTGAAATAAAACCTTGCGCAGCCACATCTTTACCACGTTTTAAATCTCTTTCAGCGGCGCCCGCTGCGGCAATTTTACTTTTTAAATCAGCTTCAACTTCTGCAACAGTTGAGCGATACTCAGATGGGTCAATACGTAATAAAAGCTGATCTTTCTCAACCGATGAGCCTTCATTAAAGTGGCGTTCAATGAGTTCCCCCTCAACTCGGGCTCTAATCGCAACCTCTTGGAATGCTTCAGTACGCGCGACAAACTCTCGGTAATTACCAACTTCCTGTGTGACGACATTAAATACTGATACGGCCGGTGGCGGCGTAGTTTGTTGTTGTGCTTTATCATCTGAACAGCCAACTAATGTAGTTGTTAATGCGACAGAAATTGCAGCAAAAGCCAAGGAACGAGATGATTGTTTAGTTATGCGAGCTGTTTTGCCCATCAGCATATATTTACTCCTAGTAGCGCGACTTAAAACTAAGTCTAGTCGTGTCATGAGATTTTGCGAAAGTATCTAACTAATCACAAAACAAAGCTAGCTGCGAACTAGCACCTTTGTTTTAAAAATATACACCAATTTGTAACTAAATATATGACAAGGTTACCCATTTTTGGAAAATTTAATGATTCCTTGCGACACATCAGCAATTCTTTACTTAGTTGTAATTAACTCGTAAGCTCTAGCAAACAGGTCAGAGGAGTTACCATGATAAAACTAGAAATAAAACAACAAGTCGCATGGGTTAGCCTTGCTCGTCCAGAGAAACAAAATGCGCTGAGTTTTGCCATGTTTGTCGAGCTTTCAAACGTAATCAAAAAAATTAAACGTGATCGCAGCTTACGTGCGGTGGTTATCTCTGGCGAAGGCGAACACTTTTGCTCTGGACTGGATGTTGCTGCGGTGATGAAAAAGCCGAGTAATATCATTAAACTTTTATTCAAATGGTTACCAGGAAACCAAAATCTAGCGCAAAAAGTGGTGCTAGGTTGGCAAGACTTAAGTATTCCGGTGATTGCAAAAGTAACCGGACACTGCTTTGGTGGCGGTATGCAAATCGCACTCGGCGCTGATTATCGCATCGTCGATAAAAACGCTAAATTAGCGATCATGGAAGCCCGGTGGGGCTTGTGCCCTGATATGGGGGCTAACGTGGTGCTTGCTGGTTTAATGAAGCGTGACCAAGCACTTTGGTTGGCAAGTCATGCAGGGCCTGTCTCGGCTGAAGACGCTAAAGAATATGGCTTAGTTACACAACTTACTGATGACGTTGATAAACAAACCAATGCCGTACTAGAAACCCTCATGGCGCGCTCGCCGGATACCCTTGCTGCAATTAAACGAATCACACAGCAAAGCTTTCGCTCACAGCAGCGCAAGATTCTCGCTAAAGAAACCTGGAGTCAAATTCGCTTACTGATGAATCCAAATACTAAAAAAGCGATAGCAAAAGCGAAAGGCGCAGAGGATATCAAGTTTAATAATGCCAAATCATGGTAAGCTAAAGTCGCATAGTACAACTGACAAGGGTATGATGTAATTGTACTTTATTCACAATTATCCTGACTTATGAAATACCTTATCAGTAGCGTTATTATTCTTACCTGCTTAGCCGTTGCCAAGTTTTTAACGACTTTGCTTCAAAGCTCATTCCCTGCTCCATTACTCGGTATGGTGTTACTGCTCGTGCTACTGTTAACAGGCCTCGTTAAAGAACAGCATTTAAAACCAACAGCCAGCCCTTTACTTAATTACATGCCGTTGTTCTTCATCCCTGCAGGGGTTGGTATTATTGAACATCTGGGTTTAATTTCACAGAACTGGCCTTTATTACTGACTATTTTTATAGTCGTGCCACTGAGTAGTGTTTTAATCATAGGCGCTGTTATCGCCTATTTTAAGGGCCGTGAAAATGACAGTTAGTTTATGGTGGCTCAGCGTCCCGCTTATTATTGTACTTTTCTTAGTACTGCGATTTTTAAACACGAAAACCCAGCACGCCACTGTTAAAGCGCTTAGTAACCCTGTGTGCTGGGCAATTGTGTTAATTGCAGCGTTGTTAGTGGCACTGAAGCTCCCCTATGAGCCTTTTGCCGAGCACAGTAAAGTTCTAAGCTGGTTGCTTGAGCCTGCCATTGTGGCATTGGCTTTACCGCTTTATCAGCAATTTATCCATGTCAAAAAGAACCTGCTGCTAATTCTCATAAGTTGTAGTTTAGGGGTGATCAATGCCACCTTTGTCGCGTCGCTTATTTGTTATTTTTTTGCAGCCCCAGCACAGTTAAGCGCATCTTTAGCAAGTTTATCTGTAACAACCCCCATCACCTTGTTAGTAACAGAGTCGCTAGGCGGCATACCTTCTTTAGCGGCAGCCATGGTGATTTTTATTGGCGTACTTGGGGCAATATTTGGTAATTTGATTTTCTCGCTGATAAATATTCGCAATGCCCAAGCAAAAGGTGTTGCTATTGGTACTGCTTGCCATGCCATTGGCACAGCATCACTGATTAGTGATCAGCCAAAAGCCGGTGCCTTTGCCTCTGTGGCGATGGCATTAAGTGCGCTTCTCAGCGCGATAATAGTGCCGATACTCTATCCTGTTATTCAGCATGTTCTGGTATAGTCATAATTCGCAGTAACCTTGTTAGGAAAACACATGATTGACTCAGAAATTCAGCAAGTCGAAAAATACTACAATCTGATTATGGAATATTTGGTCACCTACAGTATGCAAATTTTAGGTGCTATCTTAATTCTATTTATTGGCCTATGGATTGCGCAAAAAGTATCGAACATGGTTGCTGGCCTCATGCAGCGTCACAATATCGATATTACCCTCACCAACTTTGTCAGCAATGTCATCAAAGTATTGCTGATCATTATGTTCTTAGTTATTGCCCTTGGCAAAATTGGCATTAGCGTGACCCCATTTGTCGCTGCCATTGGTGCCGCATCTTTAGGTGCTGGTTTAGCAATGCAAGGCATGCTTTCAAACTACGGTGCGGGCCTTGCTATCATTGCAACAAGGCCATTTGTTGTTGGCGATACCATCGAAGTAAAAGGCGTCAGTGGGCAAGTTAAAACCATTGAACTTGGTCACACTATTCTGATTAACGAAGAAAAAGTCGAAATCACCATTCCTAACAAACATATTGTTGGCGAAATTATACATAACTCGTTTAGCTATTCGTTAGTTAAAGGTGAAATAGACATCGCTTATGATGCCAATGCAGACCTTGCAATTGAGCTTATCGAAAAGGTGCTAAACGATCATGAGCTAGTTAGTGATTCTCCTCATGCACAAGTCGGTATCGAGCGCTTTGCTGAGAGCGGTGTTACCTTGAGCTATCGCTTTTGGGTGCCAACCACCAAAATTATTGAGACTAAATTAGCGGTGAACCGCAATGTATTTAAAGTAATTCAAGAGGCGGATATCGAAATACCTTTCCCACAACGAATTGTTACCCTCAACCAAACTAATGATAAAGGCGCTTAAAGCGCCTTTTTTGCAGCTCGTCGACAGAGATTGTGTTTACTCAAAAGATTGTAGTACAATTTAAATGATAACAATTACTATCATCAATTAACGTCGGGCTATTTTTACCATGAGTAAACGTCTTTGGTTCCAACTACATGGTTGGTTTTCGCTCCCAGTATGGGTGCTATTTTGCTTTATTTGCGTCACAGGCACTGTATCTGTGATAAGCCATGAGCTTACTTGGCTGACCAACAGTGAAGCACGTGCAAACAACCCAAATGATTTACCAGCACTTGGTGTTGATCAAGTTATTAATAGCGTTGAAAAAGCCTACCCGACTGCCGATGTAATGAGTGTACTCAATTATGAGCCTTACTTGGTAAATGCGGTTATTTTCACTGATACCGACAAACCTTACGCTGTGGCTTACGTCAATCAATACACTGGCGAAGTACAAGCGGTTAATGAAACGATCTCATTCATTGAATTTATGCGTACCCTGCACGGCTGGCTATTCTTCCCTTGGCAAGAGGGTTACAGCGTAGGTTACTATCTTGTCAGCGCCATGGCTTTTGTTATTTTAGGTGCACTAGTAACAGGCTTAGTGATTTATAAAAACTTTTGGCGTGCATTTAGTCAGCCAAAACTACGTTTTAACCAAGGCAAAAAAACCTTCCTAAAAGATTTACATACCCTAAGTGGCGTTTGGTCAATTTGGTTTATGGCAGTAATGGCACTCACAGGCCTGTGGTATTTAGTGCAAGCCATCATGTGGCATAACGAAATAGACATAGAAGAGCATGCACCGCTCGTGGCGGTTTCAACTTTGCCTGCGAATAAACAAACACCGCCAACCGATTTAAAAGCGGCACTGGCTATTACCAAAGAGAAATTCCCAGATTTCAAACCTAGTTATGTGATGCTGCCAGAGCATAACCGCGGCATGTTTAATATCATGGGCGGTGGCGATACTATTTTCTACGATAACTACGCTTACTCAACTTCAATCAATCCTTGGACGGGTGAAATTGCAGCAAGTAAAAGCCCAGAAACCATGTCGGGATTACTCACCCTTTCGCATATCGCCGATCCGCTGCATTACGGTAATATTGGCGGTCTGTGGACAAAGGTTATTTGGTTTATCTTTGGTTTGATTTTAAGTGGTATGTCGATCACTGGTTTTATGATGTACGCCGCAAAATTAGTAAATAACAAACCTGTAAAAGCGCGCCAATCAGCGCCAGTGAATAACGTTCAGGAGGCAAACTAATGGCTCGTTTACAAGCAACTTGGTGGCAACGTAAAAAGTATGTTTTACATGCTGTGGTACTGGCTTTACCTGTATGGTTTATTTATCAGTCATTAAACCCTCAGTTTCCTGCACTTTGGCAAGAGCAACAAGCGGGCGAATTTAAAATCGCCCCGATGCCGCTAAATGAAGATGCCCCGTACTCACACCACAATGAGTATGTGAAGGATTTCTTTATCGCCTTTAATCAAGGTGACATAAGCAATGTTCGACAGGCGTATTTAAATATTGGCCAAGCGCCTTTAGCACTAACGGAGTTTGCTAAAGATGAAGAAGGCATAATGCATGGCACCAATCATGGTCAGCACGCCCACGCAATAGCTCCTAAAACCATATCAGCAGATGATAAACTGTGGATCACCATCCAAACTTGGCAAGGCCAACTGCATACCCTCAAATGGGATATTCCCAGCCAGTTTATTACTCAATAACATCCGAAAAGCCACTCACTGAGTGGCTTTTTTGTATCTCAGCTAAACACTAAAGTCCCTTCCAAAACAGTTGAAGGTAAAATTTTTGTTAATTATTTTTACCATTAACCTTCACAAAGGTAATAATATAATAAAGTATTATAAATGGTTTTCATTTGCACCATTACTCTTAATTAATTGGTGTTGATCAAAACTCATCCAAGGAGCAGAACACACAAGGAAAGCTCAATAACAATGATTTGGAGACAAAATGATACTTTCAAAAAAAGCCCTAGCTGCACTCAGCTTGGCAGCAACACTCATACTGCCCAATGCTTATGCGATTGATAATGGCGTATACACCATTAAATCAAAGTACAGTGCTAAATTTGTTGAAGTAGCCAGCGCGCAAACCAACGATGGTGCGAATGTTAGTCAGTGGGCTGACACTAATCACGACACCCAGCGCTGGTTAATCACTAACATAGGTGGCAGCAACTATTCGGTTATTAACTTAAACAGTGGTAAAGCCCTCGAAGTGTTTGACTTCTCGACTGCTGATGGCGGTAATGTGGTGCAATATGAGTATGCTGATGTTGCCAGCCAACACTGGCAAATTAATGATGAAGGTAGCGGCTATTACAGCTTCATTAACGATCACAGTGGTAAGGCACTCGACCTTTATGCTTTTGATGGCAACGATGGCGCAAATATTAGCCAGTGGAGCTACAACGGCAGCGATGCACAGCAGTGGCAGCTAACCAAGCTTGCTAATGTTGAATCAACCCCTTGGGATCCATCCACAACCAATGGCGCAGCAGATCACTGGCCACTTACTGGTAATTTAGTCACCCACGATCCTACCCTTGGCTATGAAAATGGCACTTGGTGGGTTTTTCAAACAGGCCCTGGTATCTACGGTAAATATTCAAGTAACGGTGTAGATTGGAATGATGCGCAACCGATTTTCTCAAATGGTTTAAGCTGGTGGAGCAACTATGTGCCAGATCATGATGGAATTGATGTCTGGGCGCCTGAATTAAAAAGCTACAATGGTCGTAGCTGGCTTTATTATTCGATTTCGACCTTTGGTTCACGTGTTAGCGCTATTGGCCTTACATCAGCAAGCAGTGTAGCAGCCGGTGATTGGCGTGATGATGGTTTAGTCATTAACACGACCAATAGCAATAATTATAACGCCATTGACCCTGATCTTGTGGTGGCAAAAGATGGTGCACCTTGGCTTGCCTTTGGTTCATGGAATTCGGGTATTAAACTAACGCGTATTAACCCAATGACCATGAAACCATTTGGTCAAATCTACTCTTTAGCAAGTCGCTCTGGTGGCATCGAAGCGCCTACCATAGTGTATCGCCAAGGCTATTACTATTTGTTTGTTTCAGTTGGCAAATGCTGTGATGGCACGAATAGTACTTACCGTATTGCATATGGTCGCTCTAGTGACATTCGCGGCCCATACCTAGATAAAAATGGCACCGACATGCTAGCTAGCGGCGGTAGCATTCTAGATGCGGGTAACAGCCAATGGGTAGGTCCAGGGGGACAAGACATTTTAAATACCGATGTGATTGTTCGTCATGCCTATGATGCAGGTGACAATGGCACCCCTAAATTGCTCATCAGCACCCTGAATTGGGATGCAAACGGTTGGCCTAAATACTAGTTCTCCCCACTAAGCGCGTGCAAGCGCGCTTTTTACAATCTATCTAATATACTGCGAACAAATTCAGAATTAAGAATCTGAGTAACTGCTCCGCTACACCACAAATAGGCACGTTGAATCGGATAACCTTTAAAAATCCAACGCTTACGCACATGATTAAAGTCATGCAAATAATCCGCCTTTGCTTGCGGTAACGAGTCTTTGGCTAACTTCTGCCACGCCTTATAAACCCCACTCATATCGGCACCACGCATAAAACGCTGTAACCAGCGCGGAAAGCGTGCAAAGCGAATCGCTGACTGAAAATCAATAATATAAGGCTTGCCATCTTTTGAACAAATCACATTTCCCAAATTACGTAAATCCAGATGCACCACCCCGCGGCGATGCATTTTTGCTACCAAACGCTCAAACTCTTTAAAGAAATCACCCGGTAAATGCTGCTGTTGCAAGGCAAGCTGGCGAAGTGGCGTGCCTTCAATAAAATCATAAGCGATGGCAATTGATGACAAACGACAAAAGTTATCGACCACTCCGTCTACGTCTTGCAGGCGTGCCAGCCCCTTGTACTCTTGATTGATAAATAGCGGCGCGATGGTTTTTCTCACCCACCACGGGCTGTGCTGAAAGTCTTTAATAATTAGATCAAATTGCGCGTCTTTATAACGATAAACAATGGCATTGGCAAAGCGGCCTGTGTGAACAACCGACAAACCTTCTGGGCTAAATTGATGAGCTGGAAATTGAGCGTGAAGCTGCGCAAGCAAAGATGATTCAAACATAACAACCCGGACTTGTTAAAATTAAATGCCTAGGCAACTATATTATCAAAATGCATCTACAGCGACAATGTACCGCTTAGAGAAATTTATGCTTTTAAATTATGAATTGCTCTAAATAGTAAGCTTGCGAGTTGCTTTTGCTCATCATCAGAGAAGCCTGTGAGTGCTTTGCGATAGATATCATTTACAGTGGGTAAAATTTCCGGGTAGAGCTGTTGGCCTTTTTCTGTGAGGCATAAAAGAGTTGAACGGCGATCTTCAACTGACTGCTTCTTAGCAACTAAGCCCTTGTCTTCTAAACGAGAAAGTAATCGACTCATGGCACCACGGTCATACACCATGTGCTCACAAAGCTCAGCCAAGGTATTTACTTTACCGCGTGCAAGTAGCACAACCACGATGTACTGAGCCGAGGTTAGCTCTTTATCCTCTAACGCATTATCAAGATGAGTCACCAGATTTGAACGTAAATAAGAGACTAAGCGACCTAAGTCTTGCACGGGATCTAAATCTTCAATACAGCACTGGCCAATTGATGCAGGTTCTTTCATATTTCCTCTAAAGCGATGAATAGCAATTCATAGACAGTTAATCGGCAAAATAATTCAATCCTATTAGATTGCTTCAACGGCTATGAATAGTGTAGCGTGAAGAAACGTACTAACTGTCGGGGGCGTTATGCTAACTAAACAACATATTATCAAGTATTTATCTCTTACAATACTGCTACTTCTTTGTTGGCTAGAGCATTATAACCATTTCATTATGCGCTTTATCGACAGCGCCCTTGTACAATCAACCCTAGTGTATGCTTCATCTCGTACAGTTAATGCTGCTATATCGCTATTGCAATCAGCCGAAGTGGGCATTGGTATTGCCAGTATTCAACCTGCACAACTACTCGACCCAGTAAATGACCTAGCTGAATACATGTCGGATGCTATGCGCCTTGCAATAGGCTCGTTATTTTTACAGCGCATTTTATACACCATTTCTTCTGGGGTTATTTTTAGTGGTGTTTTTACTGTTTCGGTCGTCGCTTACTTTATCTGTGAATGGCGTAACTATTTACCTAACTTACGTCATAAGATTATGGCAAGCCTGATTTTAATTCGCTTTTTAGTGCCTGCGGTGGTGCTGACAACAGGCCTCGTCAGCCAGATATTCTTAGATGAGCAAATTAACCAGCAAAGTGAGCTGGTGAGCGAGAAAGTCGAGACAGTGAATAGCAGTGCAAATAATACCTCGGCCTTATCTGCCAAGCTAAAGGCCGAGGTCGATAGTGAAAAACAAACCATCTTCGACAAGCTCTCTATATTAAATGAGCAGCAGATTAAGAACCACCAGCAAGCGACAGAACTCAAAGTTAAGCTAACAGAGGTCGATACCCAAATAGAAGCGATTCAAGCAACTCGCAGCTTGTCTGAGCGACTGACCTTTACTGAGCTTGAACAAGCCAAGCCATTACTTGATAAAAAGCAGCAATTAACAGCGCAGTTTAATGCGGTACTAAACCAGCAAAGACAGCTGAACCTAGACAAAGACGCCTTAAACGAACAACTAGAAAACTTAAATGCATCACTTAACCAAGACCAATCATCGCAAGTGAGCAAAATTATCGATACCGTCACCTCTGGCATTAGCAACATGGTGGCAGCCGTCGAAGACTTATTCATCGACTTTTTGAATATCTTGTCTCTACTAATTTTAAAGCTGTTATTAATGCCGCTAATATTTTTATACCTATTTAACAAAGCCTTTAAGGCTATTTGGCAGCGCCGCTTTATGGATATGGTAATACAAACAAAGCAACTGGCTGTTAATCGCTGATATTTCAGCTAAAGTTATAAACCTAACTCGTTTTTAAAGGATATAAGTATGACTGAGCAACGCCACAATCACATTCCCCAAGAAGCTTTCGATTGGTACGATGAATACGCCCATGGCTTGATGGACCGCCGTACCTTTATGAAAAAGCTAGGTGGCTTAGTCGCCCTTGGTTATTCAATGGCAATGCTAAGTAGCGCTTTACTGCCAAACTACGCATTAGCTGAGCAAGTGTCCTTTAATGACCCTGATATCAAAGCCAGCTATAAAACCTTTGACTCGTTTAAAGGTCACGGCGAAGGTAAAGGTTATTTAGTCGAACCTGCTAATTTAACGGGTAAGCACCCATTAGTGTTAGTGATCCACGAAAACAGAGGCTTAAACCCTTATATTAAAGATGTTGCTCGTCGCCTTGCCAAAGCTGGATTTATTGCCTTTGCGCCAGATGCATTACACCCTCTTGGTGGCTACCCTGGCAATGACGATGAAGGTCGCGCCATGCAGCGCTCTATGGATAAAGAAAAAATCCAACAAGACTTTATTGCCGCAGCTGAATACATAAAAAGACACCCAAATAGTAATGGCAAACTCGGTGCGGTAGGCTTTTGCTTTGGTGGTTATATGGTTAACTACCTAGCAGCCGTTGATAGCAAACTAATCAATGCGGGCGTGCCCTATTACGGCACTCCAGCCGTTAAAGAACTCAGACAAAATATCAAAGCCCCGCTACTTGTACACTTAGCTGAATTTGATAAACGCGTTAATGCAACGTGGCCAGAATACGAGAGCGACTTAAAAGCACATCAAGTGCCTTACACTATGCATATGCATGAACAGGCAAATCATGGTTTTCATAACGACTCTACCTCTCGTTATGATGAAAAACAGGCGGAGCTGTCGTGGCAGCGCACATTGGCGTTTTTCAATGAGCAATTGATTTAAACAGAGCAATTTCATACACTCTCGAAAAAATTTTAGGCTAGAAAAGAGATGGAATCGCAAGTCAGTTATCGCTTTGACTCACAGCAAACCGCCAATCGGTTTTTAAACAAGCTTAAGCATTGGTCAGTGGCTAAGGTCACTGCGAGTCTTTGCCAAGGTGGTTATGGCGTGAAAATACGTTACGAAGTCGATAATAGTGGCTTTGATTACACCCTTGCAGAGCTTGATGATTTAGCGATGCAACACGAAGGCGAAGAGATTTAATACCCATATTCTAAGCATAAAAAAACGGCTAACAAAGGTTAGCCGTTTTATTAAAGCCGTACTATAAAACGCTACTTATAAATCAAAGCTACGTGAAATAGACGCGACAATACGCTCGTCTGCGGTATCCCAGTCTAGGCTGGTATTTTCGCCAGCAAGCTCAAAATCAAAACCTGCAAAGCTTGTTTGATAGGCTAAACGATAATGGTTGTATGACTTGTCATTACCATCCCAAGCAAACTTATTGCCATCTAATGAGTTAGATACATCAAAACTGGCACGAATTGCATGATTTGGGGCAATTTCAAAGGTATGCGCAAGCATAGAAATTACATGTCCAGCATCGGTACCGAAATAATCCCAAGCGTACCAAAAGTTAAGTTCTGTGAAACCCAGACTATTGGTGTAACCAAACTTTGCATAAGTCTCAAAATAATTACCGTCGCTTGAGTAATCTTCACCATGGTAAGAGTAATAAGCAATACCATAATCAACACTAAGGGCATCGTTTATCTCAACATAATTACCAAAATAAGCATCCCACTCAATGTCAGTACCTTCACCAAAATCTACATTTGAAGCCCAAGTACCTACATACATGCCTGAATCGGCAAAGGCGTAATCTAAACTACCTTGAATTGCAGGATCATTCTGAGTCTGGCTTACACCATTGAAGGTGTAATCTGATGCCAATGTAACCGTAGTCGATAAGTCAGCCATGGCTGATGTCGATAGTAATGCCAATGGCAACGCTGCTGCTAATACTGTTTGTCTTGTTGTCATGTTGGTTTCCCCTAGCTAACTGTTTCTATTTTTGTGTAATCTAATTTATTGTCTTTTGGTGAGCCTTCGATATTTTTCACTGTTTTTAACTTGCTGTAGCCAATAAACGCAGCACAGCCGAAAAATAATGCAATAACGAGCGCACCAACCCATTGGATCTGTAAAAAGTCGAACTTAAACAGCAGGGTTAACAATGAAAGCGCCACCACATTTAAGGCAATATAATTAAATTTACCTAAACGTTTCACCGTTAAGTTTAGGTTATCTGTGTATAAACGGATCAAAGAATCAAGTGAGTTGATCACAAACACCACACCAACAAACACCATAGCGATGTTTTTCAGGCCTGCTGTTGCAATACCCGCTTCATGGTATTGATACAAAACACTAAACCAGATAGCGATTGGAATAGACGGGAAAATCAACATAGCTGCCAGCACTTGGTAAGTTTTTAAACCACCCACAAAGCGCGAAGTAAATTGACCAATCATAATGCTCCAAGCAAACCACCAAAACAGGTAGAAGGCATGGTAATCATTTAGTGGTAATACAAACTCATTAATGTTGCCAAAGTAGCTGCCAATTAACGCAAGATTATCAACAAATGCTGATGTTTGTGCATCAGAACCCACAAAGGCACCGAACCACATAAATGCGATTAAAGCGATAAACAACCAAGTAGTAGAAATACTTAAAAAGCGTACATACTTAATGTCTGTGCTCGAATACACAGCAAAACAAATCGCTGCAAACACCATTAAGTAGAATGTCGGAATAATTGACTCACCATCACCAAGCGACGGCAAATACCAAGGTAAATTCGACAGCAGTAAAAATGCAGTAAATGCGCATGTACCAATAATAACGATGTTATTTATTAGTTTTACCCAAGCAATTTCAAAAAATTTTACTTTGGGTTCTATTACACAGAAATAAAAGCACGTAAGGAAATAAAATCCCCAGATCAAGAAGCCCCAAAAACCAAACTCGATGGCTAATGGATTGGCAAACGCATACTCTGGGCTTGCTTTTATGTCTGCATAACCTGCAAACTCTGTCAGTGGAAACATAATCAAGCCAACATCTAGGCCCGATGTAAATAAAATTGCAATGAACGTAAACGTTCTAACCGGTGTGACGCCAACACACCTTACCGTACCCCATTTAAATAAAATAACCGCAATTGCTAACAGGGTAAAAATGATGCCAGCACTAAGCCAAAAGGTCATAGTTACCCCCCCAAAATAAGTAATAATACTTCATTGTTTCTCCAGTTTTATTCCTCGCATTAACGCATCACAAACAACTCGTGATGCGCGCCACTGCAAGCCCCACAGCCGAAACTGCGGGTGGCCTTATTAGATCTCCGAACTACGCTGCGTTGATTGCCATTGTTTTTCCATAGCAACATCTGCAGTTGATGCCGATAACACAGGCTTACCTAAGATGTGGTCCGCCGCTTTTTCTGCCACCATAATGGTTGGCGCATTTAAATTACCGTTTGGAACGGTTGGGAAAATAGATGAATCTACAACCCGTAAACCTTCGATACCGTGCACTTGAGTTTGCGAGTTAACCACGGCCATCTCGTCTTCACCCATCTTGCACGAACATGACGGATGGTAAGCACTCTCAACCGCTTGACGAACAAACGCATCTATTTCTTCATCGCTTTGAACATCTTTACCGGGTTGAATTTCACCATCGCGATACTCATCAAACGCACTTTGCTCAATAATCTCGCGAGTTAGACGTACACAAGCTCTAAAGCCTTCAATGTCATCTTGATGCTGTAAGTAGTTAAATTGGATCTTTGGCGCAACCTGAGGATCCGCCGACTTAATCGTTACTGCACCACGGCTTTTTGGTTTGTTATGCCCAACATGAACTTGGAAGCCATGACCATCAAAGGCACTTTTACCGTCATAACGAATGGCAGCTGGTAAAAAGTGATACTGAATATCTGGCCATTCAACACCCGGTTTTGAGCGAATAAATGCACATGATTCAAAATGGTTCGTCGCCCCTAAACCTGAGCGATTTAATAACCAACGAGCACCAATTAGCCCTTTTGAAACAAGGCCTAATTTTCCGTTTAAAGTAATTGGTTGCTTACACTTATATTGGAAGTAAAACTCCAAGTGATCTTGTAAGTTTTGGCCAACACCTGGTAAGTGATGTTTAACCTCAACCCCCGCTTCGCTCAGGATGTCTTTATCACCAATACCTGATAATTGCAGAATATGCGGTGAACCAATTGGGCCCGCACTTAAAATAACGTCTTTTGCTGCAAATGCCTGCTGCTTAGAGCCAGACACTGAAAACTCAACACCAACGGCTTTTTTGCCTTCGAGCAATACTTTTTCAGCTAAAGCACCGGTGATTAGCGTTAGGTTTTTACGTGACTTAACTGGGTCTAAATACTCACGGCTAGCAGAGCTTCTTACGCCATCTTTAACTGTCATATGCATTGGCCCAAAACCTTCTTGCTGGGCTGCATTGTAGTCATCAGTTTGCGCATAACCTGCTTGTTGGCCCGCTTTGATAAAGGCTTTATAAAGCGGGTTAGCCATTTCATTACCGTTATTAACCCCTAATGGGCCGTTATCGCCACGGTAACTGTTACCACCTAAGTAGAATGATTCAGCACGTTTAAAGTACGGTAAGCATGCTTGGTAATCCCAGCCCTTAGCGCCGTGTTGCTGCCATTCATCAAAATCTTTGGCATGACCACGTACATACACCATGCCGTTAATCGATGATGAGCCACCTAACACCTTACCTCGTGGGCAGTGCATTTGACGGTTATCTAAATACGGCTCTGGCTCGGTATGAAATTGCCATGCATATTTGTCAGTATTCATTGGGATTGATAGCGCGGTAGGCATCTTTATAAAAATGCTTTTATCACTACCGCCCGTTTCAAGTAATAACACCTTATTAGAAGGGTCTGCTGATAGTCGGTTTGCCAACACGCAGCCTGCTGAGCCAGCACCGACTATGATGTAATCATAGTTCTGTGTACTCATTAAAATGGACTCTCTATATTGCTCATACCCACATAAATCGATTTAGTTTGGGTATAGTGATCTAAGGTTTCGATACCGTTTTCACGGCCGATTCCTGATTGCTTATAACCACCTACTGGCATTTCTGCAGGTGAATTACCATAGCTGTTTATCCAACAAATACCGGCTTGTAATTGATGGATCACGCGGTGTGCACGCTGAATATCTTTAGTGAACACGCCTGCGGCTAAGCCAAGGTGGGTATCGTTTGCACGCTGAATAACGTCATCTTCATCATCAAACACCAACACGCTCATTACCGGGCCAAAGATCTCTTCTTTAACTATGGTCATGTCGTCTTTACAGTCGACAAAAACGGTCGGTTCAACAAAGTAACCGTTTGGTGCAGATGCAGGTGACAGAGCCTTACCACCTGTTAGCAAGGTTGCGCCTTCTTGAATACCTTTATCGATATAGCCAAGTACAAGCTCTTGGTGTTTTTTAGAGATAAGCGCCCCTAAATTCACCTCCGGATCCATTGGGTCGCCAGCAATAATATTTTGCTCAGTGCGTGTTTTCAGCTCATCAATAAACTGCTGATAAACATTTTTATGCACATAAATGCGCGTACAGTTAGTGCAAATTTCGCCTTGCGTATAAAAATTACCTAACATTGCCGCACTAACAGCTTGTGATACATCGGCATCATCAAATACTAATAACGGTGACTTACCACCAAGCTCCATGGTCACATCTTTAAGTGAACCAGCAGCGCTTGCCATTACTTTTTTGCCTGTGCCTACTTCACCAGTGAAAGACACTTTTTCAATATTTGGGTTTGCTGTTAACCATTGCCCTACTTCAGCAGCGCCTTGCACAACGTTGAATACGCCAGCAGGTACACCCGCTTCGATGAAAATCTCTGCAAGTTTAATTGCACCAAGAGGTGTTTCTTCAGAAGGTTTGAAAATAACCGCATTACCCGCAGCCAGTGCTGGGCCTGATTTCCAACACGCAATTTGCAGTGGATAGTTCCATGCACCAATACCTGCACAAATACCTAAAGGCTCTTTACGTGTGTAGTAAAAGTCATTGCCAACCATTTGTTGCTGACCCACTTGTGCAGGCGCAAGACCAGCAAAATATTCGATAACATCGGCGCCTGTTTCAACATCGACACACTCGGCTTCTTGCCAAGGCTTCCCCGTATCAAGTACTTCTACTTTTGCCAGTTCATCGTTACGTTCGCGTAAGATTGCCACGGCTTTTAATAAAATACGGCTACGCTCAATTGGCGTCATTGCAGACCATGCTGCAAACCCTTGTTTTGCGCTTTCGATTGCCGCGTTTTGAATAAACTCATCAGCGATTTCAACGTGATAAATCACTTCATCCGTTGCAGGGTTCTTAACCGCAAAGGTATCGCCAGTTTGATTCTTTAAAAAATGGCCATTAATAAAATTTTCGTAAACAGGTGTGGTCATTTTAGGCTCCATACTGTTTTATCAGTGAACGAATGTAGTCTTTAGCTAATTGCTCACAATGTTCGAATTGATCTTGGTCTGACTTACTTAATACAGCTCTTAGCCATAAACCATCGATCATGGCTGCACTTAACTCAGCGGCTAAGTTGGCATCACTATCGCTCATTAACTGTTTGAATGAGCTTAATAAGTTACTAAATAAACGTTTACTATTTACGTTTTGTAAGCGATGCAACTGGACGTCGTGCATTGAATGCGCCCAAAAGCTCAACCAAGTTTTGGTGTTATTGCTTTGCTGCTGAATGCGCGAAAAGTTTGCTTCAACGATAAACATTAATCGTTGCTCTGGGCTGGTCTGCGGCGTTACTTGGTTCATCAGAGCTTGCTTTAAGCTGGTCAATAAATAACGCACAGTGGCTTCAATTAAGCCCTGCTTACCACCAAAATAATGACTGATAATGCCAGACGATAAGCCCGCCTTTTTACTAATGCTATTTATGGTGGTGCCTTGCAAACCAAGCTCTGCAACCGACTCTATTGTGGCGTCAATTAACTGCTGACGACGAACAGGTTCCATTCCAACTTTCGGCATAATTTTTTATTGATTGAACGTTCAATTAAAATAAAGATTAAGGTAATGAGCATGGCAATTCAAGGTTGACAAATTGTAAACAACCGCAAAGCTACACTCGTAAGTTAAGCTAACCCACTGTTCTTACGTTTATTATCCGATATATAAAAAAGTTTTAAATTTATTCAAAATAAAGCCTAAAAAGTATGAATTTAGGCTAAAATGCGGAAAAAAGAGAAAATTTATTGCAGGCGTATTTTTAATAAAAAAGCGCTTATAAAAGCGCTCATATTAGGCTAAAAGTTAAGCGAGGCTCATTCGTGGTATTTACGAATAACCGCTATCTTGCCATCTTCGATTTCGAGCACATCCATAATGGTTTGCGTGTATTCAATTTCTTGCTGGTTTTGCGGGTGTATACCTTTAGCATGATGGGTATAACGCAAGGCAATGGCAGAATCATTAAAAATAAAGGTATCGAGTAAGTTTGCTTGGTATTCAGTGTGCGCACCAAGGTAAAAAGTCATGCCTTTGCGCATCATCGCTTTGCCATCTGGCTCTCTTGAATCATCTGTTTGATAAGGTAAATGTTGGTTTGCTACATCATCAGTTAATAAAGCTAAAAAAGCTTCTAGCTCTTTGTTGGTAGCATTAGGTGCTTGTGTTGCAACCATGGTATTAAAGTACTGCTGTGCTAATGCTGTGAGCTCTGGGTTAGCTTGCTTTGCTTGGCTAGTAAATGTGCTTAACAGGCAAATAGCTAGAAAATAAAGGTGCTTCATCGTTATTCCTTGTGGTTTTAGTTATTGACTAATAATCAAACTACGCACCTAAAATAACGACAAAGCCCCGAACTATCAATATATTAGTTTAAGCTGTTTGTGGCCTTGGGGTCTCGCGTTTATCTAAATAACCGCTGTATCGTGTTGCAATTAACGCCGCTAGACTAATGATAGCACCAATCCAAGCAGTGTCTTGCAATGAGTAGTTTTCAACAACAACACCACCTAACACTGAGCCCAGCGCAATACCGATATTAAACGCTGCAATGTTTAACCCTGAGGCAACATCGACAGCATTCGGTGTGAACTTTTCGGCAAGTTTAACCACATAGACTTGCAGCCCAGGCACATTACCAAACGCAAATGCCCCCCATACAAGTATGGTCAGTACCGCAGCGACTTTAGATTGCATGGTAAAGGTCAGCACTAACAGCACAATACTCAAAGCACTAAAGATAATGGTCAGCGCACTAATCGGGCCTTTTTTATCAGCTAACTTACCGCCGTAGATATTGCCAACAGCAACCGATACCCCATATACCAGCATAATTAAGCTAATGGTGGCTGATGCAAATCCAGTTTGCTGCTCTAAAATTGGCGCTAAATAAGTAAAGGCAGTAAATGTGCCGCCATAACCAAGTATGGTCATCAAGTACACCAGTAAAAGCCTAGGTTGCACCATTACTTTTAGCTGCTCACTCAAAGTAGCTGGTTTACTTTGCTTTAAGTTGCTCGGAATTAAAAACGCGCTACCAATCAGTGCAATTAAACCCAGTAAAGACACCACTAAAAAGGTCGCTCGCCAACCAAAGTGCTGACCAATCCACGTTCCTAATGGCACACCGGTTACTAATGCAACCGTTAAACCGGTAAACATAATCGCAATGGCACTAGCTTCTTTATCTTTACTGACAAGCCCAGTAGCGATGGTTGAACCAATTGAGAAAAACACCCCATGGGCAAGGCCTGTTAGAATCCTTGCGGTGATCAAGCTACCATAACTAGGTGCTTGCCAAGCCAGTAAATTACCGATTACAAATAGGCTCATTAAGCTAAGTAATACATGTTTTCGATTCCAGCGTCCGGTAAGCGCAGTTAATACTGGCGCCCCCACCGCAACCCCTAATGCGTACAAGCTAACAAGTAGCCCGGCACTCGGTAACGAAACCGCTAAATCATCAGCGATGGTTGGCACTAAGCCGACAATCACAAACTCAGTGGTGCCTATGGCAAACGCACTGAGAGTTAATGCAAGTAATGCTATTGGCATCACATATCCTCTATTTAATTTTGAAAGTGCAGCTATTGTGGCTAAAATTAAATTTGCAAAAAATAGCAGTAGTGACAAAATACTTTTGTCAAAAATGAAAAGGTAAAACCATGAGCGTGATCTTCAACACCCAAGATTTAGAAGCATTTATTAGCGTGGTTGATACCGGCGGCTTCTCAAGTGCAGCCAATGCCTTAGATGAGCAAGTAGCAAAAATATCACGGGCGGTAACTCGGCTTGAAAAATCATTAAACGTTACCTTATTCAACCGCACCACAAGACGTATTGAGCTGACCGAAGAAGGTCAGTTATTTTTAGGCTATGCTAGAGAAGCACTCAGTCAGCTAGCACAAGGCGAAGAAGCCTTAAAGCTTCTACACTGCGCCCCTTCAGGAAAATTAAGAGTCGATGCCGCAAGTCCTTTTGTGTTTCACCAATTAGCACCACATTTAAAAGCCTTTAACCAAGCTTATCCTGACATAAAACTTGAGATCACCAGCCACGACAACATTATCGATTTGCTTGAGCATAAAACCGATATTGCTATTCGTATTGGTGAGCTTGCTGACTCAAACTTGCATGCGCGCACTTTGGGAGTCAGTAAATTACAGCTCGTTGCCAGCCCTAATTATTTAAAAGCAGCACCGCCATTAAATGAGCTAACCGACTTAGCCTCACACCAGCTTATTGGTTTTACCGACGCGCCGCATTTAAATCACTGGCCGCTAACCACACCTTTAGACCTTAAATTTTCAATCAGTGCATCAAGCGGTGAAACTGTGCGCCAACTTTGTATTCAAGGTCATGGCATTTCCTTGTTGTCGGAATTTATGATCAACGAAGATTTAAAAGCAGGCCGTTTAGTTAAAGTGCTCGAAGGCGAAGTACTGAGCCCTAATCGTCGCGAAAAAGTGCATGCGGTGTATTATCAAAACAGCGGTGTGTCATCACGAGTATTAGCGTTTTTAGACTTTATAGCACCCAGGTTAACGCTGTAGTTTTTTTGCACTTTTAACAAAAGTGTTTTGTGATTACCGGCATTAATTTCATAAATAATTTTCGTTATGCTGAAAGCATATTCGCTTTCAAGGAGCCGTAATGAACAAATTATTCGATACTATACAACTTGCCGGTCATACTTTAAAAAACCGTATTGTCATGCCACCGATGACTCGCTCTCGCTCATCACAACCAGGTGATATCGCCAATGAATTAATGGCCGACTACTATGCACAACGTGCCAGTGCTGGCTTAATTATTAGCGAAGGTACACAAATATCAGCCCTAGGTAAGGGTTATGCTTGGACACCGGGTATTTACACTGCCGAGCAAATTGCCGGCTGGAAAAAAGTAACCGACAAAGTTCATCAAGCTGGTGGCATTATGTTCGCTCAGCTTTGGCATGTTGGCCGCGTATCTCACCCAAGTAACACAGGTGGCGAGCAACCAATTGCGCCATCTGCGATTGCAGCTAAAGACGTAAAAGTTTTTATTGATGAAGATGACAAACCCGACTTTGTTGCCACTGCACAGCCACGCGCAATGAGCCATGACGACATCAAACAGGTTATAAGCGAATATCGCCAAGCTGCCCGTAATGCAGTTGATGCAGGGTTTGATGGTATTGAACTTCACGCTGCCAATGGTTACTTAATTAATCAATTTATTGATTCAGAGTCGAACCAACGCACTGATGAATACGGCGGCAGTTTAGAAAACCGCTTACGCTTTTTACAACAAGTGACACAAGCGGTATGTGATGAAATTGGCGCTGAGCGAGTTGGCGTACGCCTTGCTCCACTCACAACCCTCAATGGGACGGTCGATGATAACCCGTTTGAAACCTATATTGGCGCAGCAAAAGTACTCAATGACCTTAACGTTGCTTACCTGCACATTGCCGAAGCTGATTGGGATGATGCACCTTTAATGGAGCAAAGTTTTAAGCAAGCGCTACGTGAAAACTATGCTGGATTAATGATTTATGCGGGCAAATACACTGGCGATAAAGCAGAGCAAGCATTAGCCGCAGGCTGGGCTGATTTAATTGGTTTTGGTCGCCCGTTTGTTGCCAACCCAGATCTGCCAGCGCGCATTGAACAAGGCATTGAACTGGCTCAGCATGATCCAGATACCCTATTTGGAGGCGGTGCTAAAGGCTACACTGACTACCCTTTAGCAACGCAGTAACGCACTAAAAAAAGTGGCTCGTCAACCAATAGCTCAATACAATAAAGCTGATGTTGGCGAGCGCTCTTAACCACCAAGGAGCAGAGCTAAACTGTATTTGGCTATACTTGCTTACTAATACCAAAGCGCCCATCACAGTAAACCAAGGAGTAAAAAAGAATAGTGGCTTTAACTTCACTAAACTCACCGCTAAATCGTGCAGCGCCCCACTGACGGCAAAAGTAACAACAACCGCACACCAAACCGGCATAATGTCATTGCAAGGCTTCATGACATACCGAGATAAGTAATAGCTCCACACCGGATTCCAATATCGCCAAAATAGATAAAACGAACTCGCACCCAGCGAGCGTGTCAGCATATTGCGCAGCGAATCTTTATGCCCCAGAGGCACACCTGTACGTTTTTTAACGTATTGAGTAAGGGTAATAGCTGCTGACACCAACTTTCTCTTTTTTACTAATGACTCAATTAGACTACTAAACAGCCAATAAAAGAGAAACCAAAACAGGGTTAGAAATTGTAACGGTTTATTTTATTCGTATTGGTTTTGCGCAGATAGATAGCTGGTAATCACCCATTACCTCTGCTATCAACATTAGAGGGACACCAATGAAAACCTCATTATCATTGATTGGCTACTGAGTGAAACATTGAAAGTGTACCCTAATGGAGTATACTATGATTTATAAAACAAAGGATTTTGTTTCGCGCACGAAAAAAGAAAGTTTGTCTGATATTGATTTAATAAACGCTTGCATAGAGATGTCAGCAGGCCTTTTCGATGCAGACCTAGGTGGTAATGTTTATAAAAAGCGCGTAGCCATGGGCAGTAAAGGAAAAAGAGCTGATTACAGAACTATCGTTGGAGCTGTAATTGGTGATAAATATTTCTTTCTCTATGCGTTTGCTAAAAACGCTAGAGCTAATATAAATGCTAAAGAAAAGTTAGCATTAAAAGAGTTAGCAAAAGAGTTTATTCGATTTTCCCAAAGTGAACTTGAACAACTAGTCGATGATGGCGAACTTTTAATTGTAGGTGATGATCATGAGTGACATATTAAAGTCAGTTCACAAAACAGTGAGTGGATTAAAAAAGTCAGGAGTTATAGACAAAACGACGATGCGTAAATTTGACGCATTATGCCTTACAAGTGTTCATGAATTTACCCCCGAACAAGTTCGTAACTTAAGACTGAAATACAATCTTTCACAACCGGTTTTTGCTCAATACTTAAATGTCAGTGACAAGTTAGTTAAAAAATGGGAGCAAGGTGATAGCTCACCAAGAGGAGCAGCATTGAAAATGCTCACTCTGGCAGAGCAAAAAGGGTTAGAAGTAATCGCTTAAGCCTAATCCAAAGTGTTGTAATTTTGAGCATTCAGCTTCATTAAAATCACATCTTACTTTTTACTTTATTAGTTGCTTGGCTGGTGGCGGGGTTGTCTGGCCAAAAATGTTTTGGATAACGCCCTTTCATTTCTTTTTGCACATCGCGGTAACTTGTTTGCCAAAAGTTAGCTAAGTCTTGAGTTAACTGCAGTGGTCGCCGCGCTGGTGATAATAGCTCCATTAATAATGGCAATTTACCTTGTGCCAGCAAAGGCGTGCTGGTCATGCCATACACTTCTTGCATGCGCACACTGAGCTTCGCAGGGCCATCAAGCTGATAGGTCACTTTTACATTTGAACCACTTGGCACTGTTAATCGCAAAGGCAGCAATTCATTCAATAAACTTTGCTGCTGCCAATCAAAACAGCTTTTAATTGCTTCGCTGTAATTGAACTTTTTTAATTGCTCAAGGTTTTTAATATCATCCAAATAAGGTGCAAGCCATTGGTTATCGGCAATTAATTCATCGTGATTTAAAAGCGGGAATGACTCTGGTAACAGCTTACTTGCCAAGCTCATTCGAGTGAGTAACTGCTCACTGTCGGGTTGTTCATTAAATAACGAAAAGCCCTGCTTACTAAATAAATTTAACCACGCTTTAGTGCGCTCGCTCTTATCTAGGGGCTGTTTACTTGGTTGACTCGCTATGGTGATAGCACCGAGCTTGAGCTCATCTTGATGGATAAAACGCCCTGCTTTTTCATCGTATTCGCAGCGAGTTTGCTCAGTAAATAAATGCGAAAGATCATCTTCTAGCTCACTTGGCATAAAGGCAACAGCAGCAAAAACCCGGTTTCCCTTATGACCGCCCATATGCGCAATGGCAATATAGTCATCGTTATGCCAAAACTCCTCACTTAAGTCGGCGCCCGCACCATTGGCAAGTAAATAACCATTACCGCGCTTTTTGGCTAAACGGTCAGGAAAGGCAAGTGCCACCAGCAGCGACAAGTACTCTGTTTTAAGCTCATTAACCGGCTTGAGCTGTAAGCGCGATAGCCAATAATTTAATTGCTGCTTAAATACTGGGTGCGGTTTACTGTGCTGACTATGTAATGCCAAATTAAGATCAGCTGGCATACTAATGCGGCTTTCAAGCAGCGCCGTTAAATACCCCGCTAATATATAAATACCAGGCATGCGCTGATCCAGTTGCTTTGCCTTAATGAGCATGTGTGAGAGACGAATATCGGCTCCATAACTCAGCATTTGACTGCCAAGGGGTGTTAGCTTTTCATTTTTATCAATGGCTTCGAGCATTTTCAAAAGTGCCGTTGCCTGTTTAATTTGCTGGTTACTAGGTGGGTCGAGTAAGCTAAGCTCAGCAAGTGATGCCCCCCACTGCTTTGCCTCTAATAACAACTGACTAATATCACTGGTCAGAATTTCTGGCGCATCATGACTGTTACGGCGCTCAAAGGTTTGCTTAGAGCCTAAACGATACACAACCCCCGGCTCAATTCGCCCAGCACGACCTGCGCGCTGTATAGCTGAAGAACGAGAGATACTTTGCGTAACAAGCTCTGTAACACCGGTTTTTAAATTGAAATTGGCAGCACGGCGTTTGCCGCTATCAACCACAATACGTATTCCTTCAATGGTCAAACTGGTTTCAGCGACATTGGTGGTTAGTACCACTTTGCGTTTGCCATTTTTAGCGGGCGCAATAGCAGCTTGTTGCTCTTTTTTATTTTGCTCACCATACAGGCTAAATACTTCAACGCTATCATTTAAATCATTTAAAGACTGCTGAACGCGCATGATTTCACGCTGCCCAGGTAAGAACACTAAAGCACTGCCCGATTGCTCACTAAGCGCCTGTTTTATTAGTGCAGGTATGTCATCGAGCCAACGGCTTTCGTCTTTAAGTGGAATATACACTTCATCAATAGGGTAGCTTCGTCCTTGTGATGAGATAATAGGACAGCTGAAAAACTCACTGTAACGTTCGCCGTCTAAGGTTGCCGACATCAGTAAGATTTTTAAATCATCGCGAAGTGCCGCCTGTGTTTCGAGGGCAAATGCCAAAGCCGTATCTGCGGCAATTGAGCGCTCGTGAAACTCATCAAAAATAAGTAAGTCTACATCACTAAGCTCTGGGTCATTTTGCAACATACGCGTCAGCATGCCTTCAGTGACAATTTCGAGTTTAGTTGTAGAACTTACTTTTGATTCGCCACGAATGCGTAAGCCGACACTGTCACCGACTATTTCATTCTGCTGACTTGCCAAATACTGGGCAATATTGCGTGCGGCCAGTCGTCTTGGCTCTAACATAACAATGCGTTTAAAGTGCCCTTCGCGCATTAAGGTTAGAGGCAGCCATGTTGATTTACCCGCTCCCGGTGGCGCTTGTAATAAGGCCATTGGGTTACTCTGTAATGTGGTTAACAGGGATTGATAAATATCTTGAACTGGCAGCACGTTAGGTATCTCTTACTTTCTTTTCACGCATTGTATCAAAAAACTAAAAATTGCGATGGCTATAGGCTTATTTTCTATTTCGGGCTTTAAAAGTGAAAACATTGCATTCTGCCAGTTTAGATTTATTCTTGATTAAACGACCGCACAAAAGTCAGAATAAGGAATAAACTTGTTCAGGATTTACACCCGTATTTTAATCACCTTGCTATTTTTAGCTTTACCGCTTCAAAAAGCATATAGCCAGCAAAAGATTACGGTTGCACTTGGCAATACACTTCCACCTTGGGTGATGGCTGAAGACAACACAGGCATTATTCCTGACTTACTTCGCGCGACACTGGGTGCTCAAGGTTATCAACTACAATTCGTCTACGTGCCTTATGCAAGACGGATCCTTTTATATAATGAAAACTTAGTTGATGTAGTATCTGATATAAACAATAAAGTTATTGAAGCTAATCAAATGAGCGGTTACTTTTCAGATATTGCTTACAACTATGAGAACTTTGCGTTTAGCCTAGCCAAGCGAAATTTCGACCTCAAGTCCATCGCCCAACTAAAACATCATACCGTGCTATCTTGGCAAGGTGCTAAAGCGCGACTTTCACCTGAATATCGCGACATGGCAAAAGAAAACCCTAATTATTCAGAAACATACGACCAATCAACCCAAGTACGGCTTTTATATCGTGAACGGTATGAAGTGATCCAAATGGACGGAAAAATTTTTGACTACTACCGAGCGTTAATTACAAAACATGGGGAGGTTGATGTGTCTGAACCGGTGCAGCGGTTTGCTTTGTTCGGCAAAAGCCCCAATGGTTTTTTGTTTCATGATGAAGCCTTAAGAGACCGGTTTAACGAGAGTTTACGTAAACTAAAATCAACTGAAGAATACACGCGGATAATCAATCGCTATACATCTAAGAGCCACTAAGTATCTAAAACTAGCGCAACAGAAAATATTACAGGCTGATTCTAAAAACTACGTAGTAATTGCAAACTTTTAAATTCCACTCATTAGATTCAAAAACACAAAACAATTACAAATCAACCACTTAATGAGTTTCACCAAATTGGTACAGCGATTGCTCTTACTAAGGTGAATGTTTAACAGAGTAAGGAGATTATGATGAACAGCGATCGTTTAGAAGGCAATTGGAAAGAGCTTAAAGGTAAAGCACAACGTAAATGGGGTGACCTTACCAATGATGATTTAGATAAAATTGAAGGTAGCCGTAAAGAGCTGGTTGGTAAACTTCAGCAAAAATACGGTAAATCAAAGGAAGAAGCTGAGCGTGAAGTCAACGACTTTGAAAAAAGCCATTAATTTGAGCAATCAATAAAGCCGCTAATTGCGGCTTTATTTATCAAGCTGGCTCATGCTTTGCTAAATCTACTTCAGCAACCGTTTGATTTTTACCTTGTGATTTAGCGCGGTAAAGTCGTTTATCAGCAATGTTTAAGCAATGATCCATGCTCTCATCAGCGACGCGCACGTACAGGCCAATACTTAAGGTGACATGAAACCGATGCTGGTCACTCGTAAATGGCTTTTCAGCGAGCTTCTTATGGATTTTTTCAGCGACTTTTCTGGCTCTAAGCTCATGCCCTGTTGGGATCACAATTAAAAACTCTTCGCCGCCCCAACGGGAAATAACATCTTCTTCTGTGCACACGTTTTTAAATACATCAGCGAAAAATATTAGCACCTCATCGCCCACTTGATGACCGTAGGTGTCGTTGATTTGCTTAAAGTTATCAACATCCATCAGCAAGAACACAGCTCCTTCGCCAAAGTGCTTATCTTGCAAACATTCGGTTGCGTAGCGACGGTTAGCGAGTTCTGTCATCGCGTCAGTGCGAGCCAGCTTTTGATTAAGTTTAAGTTGCTCCATTAACTGCAAACTGTATTTGTTGCGATAATATTCGTAGAAGCCAGCCAAAATACATAAAATAGAGAAGCACAGCATGACCCGTGTAGGAAAATAATGACTCGGATAGCTGTAGTAACCAAATCGATCGGTAAAGTAGAAAAGCACCGAGATAATAATGGCAAGCAAGATAAGATCAAACGCTCCGCGCTTTAAACCACGAATAAAAAAGGTCACAGGAGATACAATAAACAACCACAATGGCCCAGTGCCATTACTACCCCCAGAGACAATTAAAAAACACATCATCGAATAGAGAGCGTAAAGCATAAGTACTGCGATGGTTTCGTCACGATTTTTAATGACAAAAGGTGAGGCAAACACAAAGCCGCCAATAATTAATAAATAGCTAAGGGCATGGTAACCATCTTGATAGCTGGTGATCGCCATTAAAAACGAGGTGATTGAACCAATAAATGCAAAAACACGTAAAAATCGTGCTTTATCTTTGTCACTTGCATTCACTGTATCAATCACAATTTCACCTTAGATTTTTTGATCAATCTCAACAATACCAATCCGCAATAATACTTAATCATTTTGAGGGATTAAACCTGTCGCTACCTGCGTTAAAAATTTCTGATTTAGAACAACTAAATAACGAAATTTTTGCCTTGTTATCAACGAGGTTTCATTGCCTCAAAATAGACCACTTTATTAAGCGAATTGGTATCACTTTAACACAAATATTTAAAATAGAAGGAATTTGCCAGTATTAAAGCAATTAAAAAGATAAAAGTATGATAAAAAATGAGCATAAAAAAACGAGCCATTTGGGACTCGTTTTTAATTTAAACAAAAGCTAATAACTAAAGGTTATTATTCTGGTTCATAGCCCAAATTAGGCGACAACCAACGCTCGGCTTCTGCAAGAGTCATGTTGGTACGCTTAGCGTAATCTTCTACCTGATCTTGTTGAATTTGCGCCACTGCGTAGTACTTAGCTTCAGGGTGAGAGAAATACCAACCGGAAACCGCCGCACCCGGCCACATTGCATATGAACTGGTTAGCTTCATGCCGATACGTTGCTCGGTATCAAGTAACTGCCAGATTTTCTTCTTCTCTGTATGTTCAGGACAAGCAGGATAACCTGGCGCTGGGCGAATACCTTGGTAGTTTTCACGAATAAGTTCATCGTTCGATAGATTTTCATCTACCGCATAGCCCCAATACTCTTTACGCACTTGCTCATGTAAGTACTCTGCAAATGCCTCAGCCAAACGGTCTGCAACGGCTTTAACCATGATCTTATTATAATCATCTTGCTTCGCATCGAAGGCATCGGCAAGGTCGTCTTCTTCAAGACCACCAGTAACCGCAAACGCACCAAAGTAATCAGGAGTGCCTTTTGGCGCAATATAATCAGCTAAACAGTAGTTAGCAAAGTCGGTTTTTTCCGTTTGCTGACGTAAATGACACGATGTAGTTAAAAGCGTTGTACGCGACTCATCGGTGTAAATCTCAATGTCATCCCCTACTCGGTTTGCAGGGAATAAACCAATGACACCTAGAGGTTGCAGCGCACCTGATTGCTCAAGCTCATCAAGCATTGCATTAGCATCAGCGAATAAGCTTTTAGCTTGTTCACCTACAATTTCATCTTCAAGAATACGTGGGTACTTACCAGCAATTGACCACGTCATGAAATAAGGAGTCCAGTCGATGTACTGTCTTAACGTCGCAATCGAAACATCTTTAAACTCAGTCACACCCAGTTTTTTCGGCACAGGTGGTGTGTAGTTGTCCCAATCAAGTTTTACAGCGTTGTCGCGAGCACGCTGTAAAGTAACGGGTTTTGAGCGCGGCTTTTTACGTGCTTGTTGTTCACGTACTTTTTCATACTCAGCCTTGGTTTTCTCTAAAAATGCTGGCTTTAACTCTTTCGACAATAAATTAGAAACCACACCTACAGCGCGGCTGGCGTTATTGACATAAACCACACCTTTATCATACTGAGGCTCAATTTTAACCGCAGTATGCGCTTTAGAGGTTGTTGCACCACCAATCAGTAACGGTAATTCAAAACCACGACGGGTCATTTCTTTGGCAACATGCACCATTTCATCAAGTGATGGGGTAATAAGCCCTGATAAACCAATAATGTCGGCTTTTTCGTCAATGGCGGTTTGCAAGATTTTCTCTGCCGGCACCATCACACCAAGGTCGATAACTTCGTAGTTATTACATTGCAGTACCACGCCTACAATATTCTTACCAATGTCGTGTACGTCGCCCTTAACGGTTGCCATAACCACTTTACCGTTGGTTGCGCCCTCTTCTTTTTCAGCTTCAATGAAAGGGTCAAGATAGGCAACGGCGCGCTTCATCACACGAGCTGACTTAACAACCTGAGGTAAGAACATTTTACCCGCACCGAATAAGTCACCTACTACGTTCATGCCGTCCATAAGCGGGCCTTCGATCACTTCGATAGGCTTAGCTTTGCTCTTGCGGCACTCTTCGGTATCTTCGTCGATGTACTCGGTAATGCCTTTTACTAGCGCATGTTCAAGGCGCTTTTCGACAGGCCAAGTGCGCCATTCTAAGTCTTCAACTTTCTCTGCTTGCGCCATACCTGAGTATTTTGGTGCAAGTTCAACAAGTCGCTCACCGGCACCTGGGTCGGTATTGAGGATCACATCTTCTACAGCTTTGCGCAGCTCGTCGGGAATATCATCGTAAACCGCTAATTGACCTGCATTTACAATGCCCATGTCCATACCCGCTTTAATCGCGTGGTATAAAAACACAGAGTGAATAGCTTCACGTACTGGGTTATTACCTCGAAACGAAAACGACACATTCGATACACCACCCGACACTTTACAGTGCGGTAGGCCTTGCTTAATTCGGCGCGTACCTTCAATAAACTCAACCGCGTAGTTATCGTGCTCTTCAATGCCCGTTGCGACGGCAAAAATGTTCGGGTCAAAAATAATATCTTCTGGCGGAAAGCCAATATCTTCAACGAGTATTTTGTAACTGCGCTGACAAATCTCGAACTTACGATCAGCGGTTTCTGCTTGCCCTGTTTCATCAAACGCCATTACAACCGCAGCAGCACCAAAGCGTTTAATTAGCTTAGCTTGGCGGATGAACGGCTCTTCACCTTCTTTAAGTGAAATTGAGTTAACAATGGCCTTACCTTGAATACACTTTAAGCCTGCTTCAATCACTTCCCATTTAGACGAGTCGACCATGATAGGTACTTTTGAGATATCAGGCTCTGAGGCAATTAAGTTTAAAAACTTTACCATCGCCGCTTTCGAGTCCAACATGGCTTCATCCATGTTGATATCAATTACTTGCGCGCCATTTTCTACTTGTTCACGGGCAACATCGAGAGCGGTCTCGTAATCTTCTTCCATGATCAAGCGCTTAAACTTAGCCGAGCCTGTTACATTGGTACGCTCACCGACGTTAGTAAATACAGCAATTTGGTCAGTCATGTCGGTTTCCTAGTTTAAGTTACACGCTTCAAGGCCCGATAAGCGCATACGCACTTCAAGCTCAGGTAATTGGCGAGGTTTAACACCTTCAAGGCCTTTCGCAAACGCCTTAATATGAGCCGGAGTGGTGCCACAACAACCACCTACAATATTGATAAAGCCAGACTTGCCCCAGTCGATAATTTCTTTTGCCATTTCAGGAGCTTCTAAATCATATTCGCCAAACTCGTTCGGTAAACCTGCATTGGGATGCACCGAGGTAAAGGTTTCACAAACGCGCGATAACTCTTCAACATATTGACGCAGTAAATCAGGGCCAAGGGCACAGTTAAGGCCGATTGATAACGGTTTAATATGGCGAATTGAGTTATAAAATGCTTCTGTGGTTTGCCCTGATAAAGTACGGCCTGAGGCATCGGTAATGGTGCCTGAGATCATCACAGGTAAACTACGACCAGCTTGCTCGAATGCTTCTTCTACGGCAAACGAAGCCGCTTTTGCATTAAGGGTATCAAAGATGGTTTCTATTAAAATAAGATCAGCACCACCTTCCATCAGTGCCAGTGTTGACTCAACGTACGCCGCCACCAGCTTATCAAAGTTGATATTACGATAACCTGGGTCATTTACATCTGGTGAAATAGAACAGGTTTTTGACGTTGGCCCAAGTACACCGGCTACATAACGCGGTTTGCTAGGATCTTTTGCTTCAAGTTCATCACACACGCTGCGTGCAAGCTTCGCTGACTCGAAGTTGATTTCGCGGCTAAGGCTCGCCATGTCGTAATCTTCCATCGAAATAGTCGTGGCATTAAAGGTATTCGTTTCGATGATATCGGCACCGGCTTCTAAGTAAGCACGGTGAATATCAGCAATGATTTTTGGCTGAGTTAGGCTTAATAAATCGTTATTGCCTTTAATAAGTACATGCCAGTCTTTAAAGCGCTCACCGCGATAATCCTGTTCTTCTAATTTATATTCTTGGATCATGGTGCCCATCGCGCCATCGAGGATTAAAATTCGCTGTTTTAGCGCCTCGGTTAATTGTTCGCGTTTATTCACTGCATTACTCGGCATAGTTGTTAGTCCTTACATCTTGGCTAACTAAGTTAATATCATACGGTGTAGTTTGGTACACATAATAGTTTAACCAATTCGAAAACAATAAAAAGGCATGGCTTTGCCACGTTTTCGACGGTTCGTTGTCTGGGTTATCGTCAGGGAAGTAGTTTTCTGGCTTAGGCGCATCCGCTGATTTTTCTTGGTCGCGTAAATACTCCCCTTTTAAAGTATGAGCATCGTACTCTGGATGGCCAGTAATATACACTTGGCTGCCTGATTTATTTTTAATTAAGTAAGCACCAACTCGCTCTGATCCGGCTAACACCACCAGCTCTTCGCAGGCAGTGATCTTATCTATATCAATATGACCATAACGAGAGTGTGGCACTAAAAAGGTATCATCAAAGCCACGCGTTAGCGCTGCATGGTCAAAATAACTTTTATGGGTGAAAACACCGCTTAATTTGTTTGGTTTCAGATCACGTTTAAGACCATAGTGATGATAAAGCCCCGCATGGGCCGCCCAACACGAAAACAGCGTAGACGTCACATGCTGCTCAGCCCAATCTAAAATAATTTTTAGTTCGTCCCAGTAGGCAACTTCGTCATACTCTAAATGAGCAAGCGGCGCGCCTGTTATGATCATGGCATCGTAGTTATTATCTTTCACTTCTGAAAAATAACGATAAAACGTATCCATGTGCTGCTCAGAGTTACTACTGGTGCGATGGGTATCTAAGCGCAACAGCTCAACATTAACTTGCAGCGGTGAGTTTGCTAACAAGCGAATAAACTGCACTTCGGTTTCAACTTTGTTTGGCATTAAGTTTAAGATGGCCAAACGCATTGGGCGAATTTCTTGCGTTTTAGCGCGACTTTTTGGCATAACAAACACGTTTTCTTGACGTAACTTTGCAATGGCAGGCAATTCATCTTTTACTGTAATGGGCATAGCTGGCTCCGAGCATACTTATCTGACTGCTAATTATGAACGGATAGTTAGAAATTTCAACCTCTAGATGTTTAGATGTCCAAATGAAGTAGTATTTCTGAGTGGTCATTAATTAAAATGTATGACTCTTTGAGTAAATAACACCTTGATGATAAGCCTATCATAAACGCTGAATTCTGTATTTTGAGGTAGTTTGGGTATACAATACTTGCTGTTAATTTTTCTTATAAATTGAAGGCTCCTTTCATGGTGTTACCAGATAAGTTTATATTCTCGATGAGTCGAGTTTCTAAGGTTGTGCCACCTAAGCGCACTATCTTAAAAGATATTTCTTTACACTTTTTCCCAGGCGCAAAAATTGGTGTGCTAGGTCTAAACGGTGCAGGTAAATCAACGTTACTTCGCATTATGGCTGGTGTTGACCAAGACTTTGAAGGTGAAGCTCGCCCTCAACCAGGCACTAAAATCGGTTACTTACCGCAAGAACCTGTACTAGACGAAAGCAAAACAGTTCGCGAAACAGTAGAAGAAGCAGTAAGCGAAGTTAAAAATGCACTAAACCGCCTTGATGAAGTATACAACGAGTATGCAATGGACGGTGCTGACTTCGATGCGCTTGCTAAAGAGCAAGGCGAACTTGAAGCTATCATCCAAGCGCACGACGGTCACAATATCGACAACGTGTTAGAACGTGCAGCTGATGCATTACGCCTTCCACCTTGGGATGCAAAAATTGAACACCTTTCGGGTGGTGAGCGTCGCCGTGTTGCGATCTGTCGTTTACTACTTGAAAAACCAGATATGCTTATTCTTGACGAACCTACCAACCACTTAGACGCTGAGTCAGTTGCTTGGTTAGAGCGTTTCTTACACGACTACGAAGGTACCGTGGTTGCTGTAACCCACGACCGTTACTTCTTAGATAACGTAGCAGGTTGGATTTTAGAGCTTGACCGTGGTGAAGGTATTCCTTGGGAAGGTAACTACTCATCGTGGCTTGAGCAAAAAGATTTACGTTTACAACAAGAACAGAAATCTGAAAAAGCACGTCAAAAATCAATCGCGCAAGAACTTGAATGGGTTCGTTCAAACCCGAAAGGCCGTCAAGCTAAGTCTAAAGCACGTATGGCACAGTTCTCTGAGCTTCAGCAAAACGATTACCAAAAGCGTAACGAAACGAATGAACTATTCATTCCACCGGGTCCACGCTTAGGTGATCAAGTTATCGAAGTGAAAGGCCTGAAGAAGAGCTTTGGCGACCGCGTATTAATCGATGACCTAAACTTTGCAATGCCGAAAGGCGCTATCGTAGGTATTATCGGTGCCAATGGTGCGGGTAAATCAACGCTATTCAAAATGCTAAGTGGTGAAGAAACGCCAGATAGTGGTGAGATCATTGTTGGTGACACTGTTGAGCTTGCAACGGTTGATCAGTTCCGTGGCGACATGGACGAAAGCAACACTGTTTTCCAAGAAATCTCTAACGGCCAAGACGTATTAAAAATTGGTAACTTTGAATTCCCAAGCCGTGCCTATGTTGGCCGCTTTAACTTCAAAGGTAACGACCAACAAAAATTCGTTAAAGACCTATCAGGTGGTGAGCGCAACCGTTTACACCTAGCTAAGCTATTAAAAGCAGGTGGCAACGTATTACTACTGGATGAGCCAACCAATGACCTAGACGTTGAAACACTACGTGCACTTGAGAACGCTATTTTAGAGTTCCCTGGCTGTGTAATGTGTATCTCGCATGACCGTTGGTTCCTTGACCGTATTGCTACACATATTCTTGATTACCGTGACGAAGGCCAAATTAACTTCTTCGATGGTAACTACACAGAGTATGAAGAATGGTTGAAGAAAACCTTAGGCGCAGAAGCGGCACAACCTAAGCGTATTAAATACAAAAAAATTGGCTAATTAGCTGATACTCAAAAAGCCCCTACTCAGGGGCTTTTTTGTTGTATTAAGCTTTGCTATCACTCACTCCATTATGATCTATACTATTAAGTAACTAAAGTTGGAGATACAGCTATGAATGAACGCAGAGAGTTTTCGCGGGTATTATTTTCTTGCCCTGCGGTCCTTCGTATCGAAGATAACGACTATCACTGTCAGTTACTTGATCTATCTTTGCAAGGTGCGCTCATTACTAAAAGTGATTCATTTTTAGTGCCTATTCATAGTAAAGCTGACTTAATCTTTACCCTGCCAGAGTCAACTATCGAGATTAAAATGCAAGTGGAGCTGTGCCATGTTGAGCATCAGCATGCAGGCCTTCGCTGCGATCATATCGATATTGATAGTATTACTCACTTAAAACGATTGATTGAGCTAAATCTGGGTGATGAGGCATTATTACATCGCGAGTTAGCTCATTTAATTCACGCGCCAGAGTAAACATTTGCCGTTAGATTCGTTATGCTGTAGCAAATTCAGCTATGTAATAAGCTATGCAGTTAAATCCCCACTTACCCTTGGTGTATCATCCAAATTACTCGTTTAGTTTCGATCCTAACCATCGCTTTGTGATGAGTAAGTTTGCTTATTTATATGAGCATGTACAAAGTCTTGGATTAATAAATGACAACCTAACTCAACCGATGCTTGGCAGCCCTGAGCCCCTTGAGTTAGTGCACTGCGAAAATTATATCCACGACCTTTGGCACAACCACTTAGATGAAAAAGCGATGCGCCGTATTGGCTTACCTTGGTCAAAAGAGCTGATGGCACGTACCTTTACTGCGCCTCTGGGCACCTTACAAACAGCACGCTTAGCTCTTAAACATGGCATTGCTTGCCACTTAGCGGGAGGCACTCACCATGCTCATACTGATTTTGGCTCAGGCTATTGCATGGTAAACGACCTCGCTTTCACCAGCGAAACCCTGATAAAAAGTGGTGAAGTAACCAATATACTTATTTTTGATTTAGATGTTCATCAAGGTGATGGTACCGCAGCAATGCTGGCGCATCAGCCCTATGCTTATACCTGCTCTATTCACTGTGAAAAGAATTTTCCGTTTCGAAAATCAGCCAGCGATTTAGATATAGGTTTAGCACCGAATGTCGCTGATAGTGAATACCTAGGCGTTGTTGACGATACGCTGAGTTATTTATTAAACACCCTAAACCCAGACTTAGTACTTTATGATGCAGGTGTAGATGTATGGCAGCAAGATGGCTTAGGAAAACTTGATATAAGCTGGCAAGGGATAGCACAACGCGACCATTTAGTTCTCAAACGCTGCCTTGAGCACAATGTACCTGTCGCAACCGTGATTGGTGGTGGTTATGATAAAGACCATCGCCGTTTAGCGGCTCGTCATGGCATTGTAGTAGAGCAAGCTGCTCGATTTTAAAAACAACAAAGAAAAAAGGCCCGGTGGAGAAAAAACCGGGCCTTTGCTACTGTAACATTGGGATATGTTAGCAACTTTTTTCTAAGTTAAAACAAGTAGCTGTGGAGCTACCGAATGGTAATCTAAAGCCATCGCTATGCTCAAAACCGTGATGTTTACAATTGAAAAAGCAAACACTTGGCGCGCCCAGCCGCTTACATCAATATTGCGACGATAGCCACGAAGCGCCATTAGCAACCACCAAAAACTCGTTGTACAAGCTACAGCCATAAAGGCTAAACCTGTATAACCACTAATGGTTAATAACATCACAACCAACGCATACACGGCGATATATAAAACAATGTGATGCTTTGCCTTCTCGATCCCCTGCGCTACTGGTAACACAGGAATTCTGGCCGCTTGGTAGTCGTTATAACGAAAGATTGCAATTGCATATGAATGAGGCATTTGCCATAGACTAAACATGACCAATAAAATCACAGCACCAGCATCAAACTGCCCAGTTACGGCACAATAACCCACTACAGGCGGTACTGCGCCAGATAAACTTCCTACAAAGGTGCCGTACACAGAACGACGTTTCATATATAAGCTGTACACACCTACGTAGATGACGTAACCAAAAGTAGCAAATAAGAGTGCCACTACGTTGGTATACACAGCTAATAACCCGAAACCAATAACACCAAGCACGATGCCATGTGCCATAGCCGCCTTTGCTGACATTTCGCCAGTTACTGTGACGCGTTTGCGAGTGCGCGCCATAGCAACATCAATATCACGATCAATCACGTTATTGATCGCGCATCCTGATGCCACTACTAAAGATAACCCTAGTAAGGTTGCGATCATTAACCATGGGTCAATATCACCGCGAGAGGCTAGCAAGAATCCCCCCGCGACAGAGATCAAATTGCCCATGATAATGCCAGGTTTAGTGACATTTAAATAACGTCGAAACACTTCCTCGACTCCTCTAATTTTCAGCACAAACGCAATATTACGAAAGAAACTAGCTAGTAACAGACTGTAAGAACTGGAGACACAACCTCAGACTAACCAGCTCCTTTCGTAAATCTTTTACCAATTACAAAGTAATTGTTATTAGTACATCATCATGGCGTTCGATTCGTAGATGATCCACACCGACAAACCAACCACCATTACAATGATTAAAGCACTAAAGATAAACGACAATGAACTTGCCTTGCCGTCTTCAGTTTTGAAGTTTAGGTGTAAGAAATATTTCAAATGCACCCAAATTTGCACAATCGCCATGCTCACGATGCACCATGCAGTGGTCGTTTTAGAAAACGAACCACTCATCACAGCCCAAAATGGAATAGCCGTTAAAACCACTGACAGTAGAAAACCAATTAAATAGTCTTTAACGCTGCCATGTGATTGATCATTATGTGCATGAACTTCTAAGTTATTAATTACATGTGATTCACTGTGACTCATTACATTGCTCCCATTAAATAAACAACGGTAAATACACAAATCCACACCACATCTAAGAAGTGCCAGAATAAGCTTAAACAACTTAGGCGTGTCACTGTTTGTGGGTTTAAACCACGGCGCACAACTTCAATCATCAGGACAGTCATCCAAATAAGACCCGCTGTAACGTGAAGACCATGTAAGCCCACTAAAGAGAAGAACGATGTTAAAAAGGCACTTTGCTGAGGGCCATTACCGTGCGCAATTAGGTGATGAAATTCGTACACTTCCATACCAATAAACACTGCACCAAAGGCAAAGGTAACCAGCAACCAAGTTAACGTAGCCGCCTTTTTCTGCCCATGAGCAGAGATCATCGCAAAACCAAAAGTGATACTACTAAGTAGTAGAGCTGCGGTTTCAACCGCAACAAAATCAAGTTCAAAAATATCTTTACCCGACACACCGCCAGCAGTGTTCATAAACAATACTGCGTAGGTTGCAAAAAATGATGCAAACAACAAACAGTCAGTCATAAGATAAAGCCAGAAACCAAATACGGTGTTACCACCTGTATCGTGGTGCTCATGGTCATGTGCATCGACATGACCGTGTGCGCCGTTTAAGGTGTCGAGTCCTGCAGAAATGCTACTCATGCATTCACCTCCTTCGTAGCGGCTGTATTGTGAGCCGTTTCTAGTTCAACAATTTCATCTGGTTGCACGTAGTAATCAACATCGCTGGTGTAACAACGTTTGATGAACACCACGATAGCACCCAGTAAACCAAAGGCTGCAAGCCACCAAATGTGCCAGATCATGGCAAAACAGAAGGTTGTTAAAGCTGCGCTCATTAATACACCTGCCGATGTATTCTTTGGCATATGAATTGGGCTATAAGAGGCTTCTTGCTTGTAAGCTAAGCCTTTCTCTTTCATGTCTGTCCACGCATCGATGTCATCAACATGAGGGATTTTCGCAAAGTTGTAGTACTGCGGAGGTGAAGCAGATGCCCACTCAAGAGTATGACCATTCCACGGATCGCCCGTTGTATCATCAAGTTGCTCGCGGTTTTTGAAGCTCACTACAAGTTGTACAACTTGGAACAAGATACCGAACATAATGATCACCGCACCGCCAGCTGCAATGTATAACCAAATGTTCCAATCAGGGTTGTTCGTGTGGTTTAAGCGACGTGTCATACCTAAGAAACCAAGTACGTATAACGGCATAAATGCCACGAAGAAACCAATTAACCAGCACCAGAAAGATCGTCTGCCCCAGCTCTCGTCAAGTTTGAATCCCATTGCTTTAGGGAACCAAAACGCAAAACCAGCTAAATAACCAAATACCGCACCACCAATGATGGTGTTATGGAAGTGAGCGATTAAGAATAAGCTGTTGTGTAATACGTAGTCAGCACCAGGAATAGCAAGTAACACACCGGTCATACCACCGATAGTGAACGTCACCATAAAACCTAAAGTCCAAAGGACAGGCACAGTAATACGTAAACGACCACGATACATAGTGAATAACCAGTTAAATAACTTAACCCCGGTCGGTACCGCAATAACCATGGTCATAACACCAAAGAAGGCATTAACGTTAGCGCTTGAGCCCATAGTAAAGAAGTGATGAAGCCAAACGATAAAACCTAAAATCGAAATTGCACCGCTTGCATAAACCATCGACTTATAACCAAACAGGCGTTTACCAGCAAACGTTGAGATAACTTCTGAGAAAATACCGAACGCAGGTAAGATCAGAATGTAAACTTCAGGGTGACCCCATGCCCAGAATAAGTTGATGTACATCATCGCGTTACCACCTAATTCATTCGTGAAGAAGTGGAAATCGAGATAACGATCAAGCGTTAACATAGCCAGTACAGCAGTTAAAATTGGGAACGATGCTGCAATTAAGATATTCGCCCACGTGCATGCCCAAGTAAAAATAGGCATTTTCATTAATGTCATGCCTGGTGCACGCATTTTAAATACAGTCGCTAAGAAGTTTACCGATGTTAATAAGGTACCCAAGCCGGATATCTGCAAGGCCCATATATAATAATCGACCCCGACACCTGGACTGAATGACAACTCTGACAACGGTGGATATGCCACCCAACCCGTTTTCGCAAACTCACCAAAGAATAATGAGATATTGATTAGGATTGCACCGCCAGCAGTTAACCAAAAGCTAAGGTTATTTAAGAATGGGAATGCAACATCACGGGCACCAATTTGCAGAGGTAAAATGATGTTCATTAAACCAATCATAAACGGCATCGCCATAAAGATGATCATGATCACCCCGTGTGCCGTAAATATTTGGTCATAGTGCTCTGGTGGTAAGTAACCACTTGCACCGCCAGTAGCCATTGCTAATTGCAGTCGCATCATAATGGCATCCGCGAAACCACGGAAAAGCATGATAAGCGCAAGAATGATGTACATAACACCTAAACGCTTATGGTCAATTGAGGTGATCCAGTCGTGCCAAATCACGCCCCACTTTTTATATTTTGTTACTAAGCCTGCCACTAACAGACCTAAGACAGCAACAACCGTCATGGTAACCATGATAATTGGTTCATGAAACGGGATTGCGTCTAATGTTAATTTACCTAACAACGACATGATTATTCCTCGTCCTCGCTGTGCTTCTTATGAGCTGAGTGCTCTGGCATAGCGTGTTGCATTGCACCGTGAGAGCCATGCGCTTGCATATATTTCATTACGATTGAATGGAACATATCTTTATCTACGCTGGCATAGTATTTAACTGGGTCGTATTCACTTGGTTTTGCAAGTTCAACATAGCTTTGCTTAGTCAATGCAGAACCAGTATTTTTTACTTTGTTTACCCAAGCATCGAAATCAGCTTCTGTGGCTGTTGCAATGGCATCGAACTTCATACCTGTGAAACCTGCACCACTGTAGTTAGCAGAGAAGCCTTTAAAAGTACCCGGCTCATCAGCAATTAAATGAAGCTTTGTTTCCATGCCTGCCATTGAATAAATTTGGCTACCAAGCTGTGGAATGAAAAACGAGTTCATGGTGCTTTCTGAGGTGATCTTGTACTGCACTGGCACATTGGCAGGAAAAACAAGCTCATTCACTGTGGCGATGCCTTGCTCTGGATAAATGAATAGCCATTTCCAGTTCAAAGAAACAACCTCAACAGTAAGGTGCTTACCTTTACCCTCAAGTGGTTTATATGGGTCAAGTTGTTGCGTTGACTGCCACGTGATCACACCTAAAATCGCAACGATGATGATAGGAATGGTCCAAACTACAGCTTCAATCTTGTTTGAGTGCGCCCACTTTGGAGCGTAAATTTCTTGATCTCGTCCATCACGGTATTTCCATGCAAAATAAATTGTCATGGCAATAACTGGAATTACAACAATCAGCATTAACACCGTAGCTACGATAATTAAATACTTCTCGTCGACACCAATTTGACCTTTTGGATCGAGTACCCCGCCTTTACAGCCAGACAAGGCCAGCACTAAAGACGCTAGAGCAATATTACAAAGGTTTCGAATTGACAAAGGAATATCCTACAACCTAAAAGTTAACACTTGTCGAAATAAGAACACGACGCTTTTCTGCAACAGATGCTACAGATATCCCTCGGCTGACTAACGAGCACGACAAATCGGCACGCTAAGAAGTGAGGGAGTTTAGGTTGGCTGACTGAAATTTGGGCGTAAAAAACCCACTAGGTGCTTAGTAAAGACAACTTAGAAAACGACTAAAATGGCTGAACTTAAGCAACAAAGCTTATTTACAGACAACCACTTACACGAGGAGGAGCACGACAGCCATGAGCGCTGTGTACTACTAAAGACTTTATCGTTTCACGCGCAGCGAAGGCCGCTTTACGTAAAATGACACCTGCACGACGCGCAGGGAAGAAATGGAAGACCAACCAGCATAAACCAATAAGTAATTGGCAAGACACCACAGGGTAAGCTAAAAAACTCAAAACATTAAGCAACGGTGTTTCGTATAAAGCACCTTCACTTAATAAACTTCTTAGCCCGTGAGCATCTTCTAATGTGCCGTTGATTAGCATGGCTGAATTAATCAGCAACAAGGCTAAAACTGACATTAGCTCTTTACCAGCAAAAAGCGCACGCGCAGCCAATTGCAACCTAGCTAAGCTAGACTGTTTGACACCTTGTGACTGATTAATTGCTCGCAAAACTCACGCCTTTTTATCGCTTTTACTGCATTTTAGGTAAATGGCTTACCCTATTTTTTAATGCGGTAACATGATCTTCATCAATAAAGTTTCAGTAATTACTGAAATTTCGATGTGGAGTATAACAAAGTCAACAGACGGTACAAGCAGAATTTTACAGCACACGGTTAAGTATTGTTTATCAATTTGATAATAAACTGTAAAAAAACAAACCTATTGAAGCTAAGTAGTTAAAAGTAATACTGTATTTTATATAGCGAAAAGCAATGAAGAAAAAGAAAATAGCATAAAAATAGCGATTTAAAGCATACTTAGTCAGTAGCAATCGAAGCTTTAATACTGAACAAGGATTAGCCAAACCATTAAAAATATAATATTCTACATAATATTAAAATAAAGAATAAAAGAGATAATTATGCGCCTATATGTACTCGCCACAGCCCTTTTAGCACTAAGTACCAGTACACTTGCAAATACGATTGAAGACACCGCTGTAGCTGGCTTAGATAAACCTGCGATTTACTACGCCGATATAGAGCCACACTTAAAAAGCGCAGCAAAACATCCAAGCGTCACACTAAAACAAATCGGCACCTCTTTCCAAGGACAGGCACTTAATTCTCTAAAAATCGGCACCGGCCCAATCAAAGTGATGATGTGGAGCCAAATGCACGGCGACGAAAACACAGCTACTGCCGCACTAATGGATTTTTTAAGCTTTATAACCGCAGATGAAAACGCACAATGGCTAGAAAGCTGGCAACAAAAAGTAACTCTTCTCATTATCCCTATGGTGAACCCAGACGGCGCGGCAGCTCAAACTCGCCATAATGCACAAGGTATTGATTTAAATCGTGATGCAAAAGCCCTTCGCACAAAAGAAGGACAAATACTCATGACTGCGGCTGATGAATTCAAACCTGACTTTGGCTTTAACTTACATGATCAGAATGCCTATTACGGTGCCGGAAAAATGGGAGAACAAGCCACTATTTCAGTGCTAGCACCCGCCTATAATGAAGCAAGAGAAGTGAATAAAATTCGTGGTGAGGCTATGCAATTTATTGCTCATTTAGCCAAAACGGTTGAAACCATGATCCCAGGGCACTTGGGGAAGTACAACGACAGTTACTCTTACCGCAGTTTTGGAGATACTTTTTCAGAAAAAGGTATCCGAACTATATTAATTGAATCAGGTGCTTACCCAAACGACCCAAATCGCCAAATAGCCCGTAAAGTTAACCGTGTTTTATATAAAAAGACCATTGATTCAATAACTTCGGGAGAGTGGCAAAGCGCTAAAATAGCCCAGTACCACGCCATTCCATTTAACACTAAAGACAATTGGGTAGACTTACTAATAGATGATGTAACTGTAAAGAGTGAGCTAGGTGATTACCAGATAGATATTGCAATAAACAATAAAGGACAGTCACCCATAATTAAAGAATTGGGTGATATAAGCAGTATCCGCCAAGGTTACACCAGTTTAGATGCAAGCAACCTGAACTTTAGAACCGGTAACAGTTTTGTTTTAAATGAGTCGTTAACGCTTACCGAAAATAAATATAAAGAGCTTTTAATACAAGGGTATAGTTGCTTTTCTGGCGATATTAATATGCTAGAAAACTCCACAAATTGGCCAGTTTACGCATGCAAAAGTGTATTTACATCAATACCTTCACTTCATGCACCTGCCGCCTTTTTCTTACAAGCAAACGGTAAAAATAAGTACGCTGTTTTAGGAGCTAAGTTAATTAATTTAGAATAAACACGATTTAAAAAGACAGGCACTGTTAAAAGTGCCTGTTAAATCTCCAAATTCCTTAAATTTGTTAACCTAAAATAATAGTTGCGTAGGCAAGCTAGCCTATTAGCTTAATCTAACAATAACAACCAAGACAAAAGATTTAGCTTTATGAGAATTGAAAGCACAAGTTAGCTGCAAGTGTTTGCAAAAAATAAAAATTGAGAGAAATTTAAGATTAACTGGCAAGTAATAACTTACAGCTTGTAATGTTACTTCGTCGCTTACGCGCAGTTTTACTGCAATAACTTTCGATAGTACCTACTCGACCTGCAGCTCCATGAAATAAGTTTTCAAATTGAGTTGTTAATGTTAACCAGTTTTTAGCTTCCAAATTCAGCCTTTCAAGAATAGGAGGTAAATGATGCTCTATATATCCCAGCTTATCCGCGCTGATACAACGCCCAGTTTGCTCCACAAGTAGCAGGTATGACTTTAACTCAAAAGGTATTCCCTTTGATTTATACTTGCTCATGCCACCAATAAAACGAGCTAGTAACTTAGGTTGCTTTGACTCCTTCGCGCTTTCGCATCGCTTTTTAAAACTGGTATAGTCCGATTGTTCCGGCGTGCTCGCAGCTTTAGCACGAACAGGGTTTAAATCAACATAGGCCATGCAGGCTAAAAGCGCTGATTCATCAAGGAGAGCTTGGCTTTTAAAGCGCCCTTCCCAAAAATGCCCTGTACACTCGTCTTCTTTATTTGCACGTCTGGCGATATACTCATTGAGCATTCGCATGAACCAACTAATGCTCGAAAGGCGCGTTCTGTATTCTGCAACCTCTTTATTTAAGAAGACTTGTTGACCATCACTTAACGGCTCACCATGAAGGGCTTTTTGACCTAAAGGCGTCATTTTACTGAGCTTATACCAGCGTAAAAGGATGGCCTTATCCGATAACCTATTTGCTTTTTTATCATCAACATAAAGCACAACATGTGTATGGTTACTCATCACCGCATAAGCACACACATCAATGCAAAATACCTTTGCAAGAGCAAGCAGACGCTGTTCAACCCACCCTCTGCGGTGTTCATATGATTTGCCTGTGAGTGCGTCTTCTCCACAAAGGTAAGCGCGTCTGACGCAACGAGATACACAATGATAATATTTGGTGTTTGACAAACAGATTTGCCGCTTCCTTGCTAAAGCCATCGTTCATTCCTTGAACTGATAATTTGAAATGCATTAAATGTAATCAAAGTTTAGACAATATCTTATTTACTGCAAGAATGAGTTCATGGATAAAAGTGACTGTCTTTGTAAATATTCAAAATAGTTTTAAAGTGACTGTCCCTGTAAAATTTAGGTATTAAAAAAGCGCCTTTGGGCGCTTTTTTTGTGGTTAAAGAATTTGATTCTCTTTCCAGACTTGTTCTTTTGCCATGCGCTTTTTACGCTTGTCACATGGGTCGTCGCAGTCGCAGGCTTTGTCGATACCAACAGCGCCTAGGCCACCACAACTACTGGCCATAGATTTCTTTTGCACAATCATGCCGACAGCCATCGCCGCCACAATTAAAATAAGTAGACCAAATGTAAGAAGAAAAAGTGACATTGCTTTGCCCCTATCGTCAGCAATTAAATCGAGCCCAACTAATTAGGCTGCATGTATTATATACCTAAACGACCTCAAGGTGCGAGTTTCAGTTAGAATTAAAAGCGATTTAGGCAAGGCATTGATTACAAGCAATAGTGGTTCTATTGTTAAAATCAATAACGCGGTATAAATCGCTTTTAAACCAATCCTTTGGTCGCTTCACAGGCGCTTACTCTCATCGTTGTTAGTTCTGGGACTGCCATTGTTGCAAAGTAACGCCTTGATATTAAGCTCCTGTGGAACGCTGAATTCTGCATCTTGAGGCTGCTTGGGTATACACGGCTTCTTGCCCTGCTACAAATAAGGTTTAAAAGCGGGGCTAGAATATGTCACTAAGCCATTCTCTGACTTACCAATTAAGTACACCGGCAAATCGTGCTCTTCGGCGTATTTCTGCGCCTTTTCCATGCCCATTACTGTAATTGCCGTCGCTAAGCCATCTGCAGTCATCGCTGATGGGTGTAAAACAGTAACTGATACCAAATCATGACGGCTAGGCATACCTGTTACAGGGTCAATTAAGTGGCTATAGGTAACACCATCCATTTCGTAAAAAATTCGGTAATCACCTGATGTCGCAATACCATTAGTACCCGGCTCAATTACTTTATGTACTTTACGCACGCCAGGCTCAGCATCAGGCTGCTCAATAGCTATTTTCCAAGTGATGTTGTTTGGCTTAATACCCGACACACGAAGCTCACCACCAATCTCAACCATATAATTAGTGAAACCATGGCTTTCTATCACTTGTGCTACTTTATCAATACCATAGCCTTTTGCTGTAGCAGAAAACGACAGCTCTAAACCATCAATCGTCTTCATAAGACCAGCATCTGTAAGTTCAAGCTTATCAACACCAATTTTGGCAACCATTGCGGCCAAGGCTTCATCGCTTGGGCGTTTAGTCGGCTTTTTATCTGGACCAAAGCCCCACAAGTCAATAAGTGGCCCCATGGTCACATCTAACGTTTTTGTTGATTCGCCAAGGCGAATTGATTCAGCTACCACGTTTCTAAAATCAGCGCTTATTGGCATTACCTGCCCTGCTGGTAACTGGTTGAACTGGTTAATTTCTGAATCAGGAATGTAAGTCGACATAGATTGATTTACATCTTTAAGCACTTGCTTAATTTCCGGGTGTAAATCAACACCTGCAACCTTTGAAGACTCTGCAAATACCTTAATGTGATAAGTGGTGCCCATTGTCTTACCTTCAAAGTAAAGCTCTTCAGCCTTATCAACTTGGCTGCAGCCAGCCATGAGTAAAGTCATAGTTAATAGAAAAAAGGCCATCAAGCCTTGGCGATAAAACACTCTATTCATAGCATTCACCTTTTAGATACCACGGAGTTCGGTATAGAAATAAAAAAGCCTCGTAACACTAAGTGCTACGAGGCCTGTATTCTAACCAAAACTTATTGTTTTGTGTATGGTGTTAGCCACCGAAGTCATCTAATAAGATGTTTTCGTCTTCTACACCTAGATCTTTAAGCATGTTGATAACAGCCGCGTTCATCATTGGAGGACCACACATGTAGAACTCACAATCTTCAGGCGCTTCATGATCTTTCAAGTAGTTTTCATAAAGTACATTATGAATGAAGCCTGTGTAACCTTCCCAGTTATCTTCTGGTTGTGGATCAGACAGTGCTGTGTGCCATACGAAGTTATCGTTTTCTGCTGCTAAGCCGTCGAAATCTTCTACGTAGAACATTTCACGCTTAGAACGCGCACCATACCAGAAGCTCATCTTACGCTTAGATTGTAAACGCTTAAGTTGGTCAAAGATATGTGAACGCATTGGCGCCATACCTGCACCACCACCTACGAATACCATTTCTGCATCAGTGTCTTTCGCGAAGAACTCACCGAATGGGCCAGAAATAGTCACTTTATCACCTTCTTTTAATGACCAAATGTACGAAGACATTTTACCACATGGAAGGCTTAGGTCTCTTGGCGGCGGCGTAGCGATACGCACGTTAAGCATGATGATGCCTTCTTCTTCTGGGTAGTTAGCCATTGAGTATGCACGAATTGTTTCGTCGTCTACTTTAGACTCCAGATCGAAGAAACCGAAGTGGTTCCAGTCGCCACGATACTCTTCTGGAATATCGAAATCAGCGTATTTAACGTGGTGAGCTGGTGCTTCAATTTGAATATAACCACCGGCACGGAAAGGTACTGACTCGCCATCAGGAATTTGTAACTTAAGTTCCTTGATGAACGTTGCCTTGTTATCGTTAGAGATAACAGTACATTCCCACTTCTTAACACCGAAAATTGACTCTTCAAGTTCAATTTCCATGTCGTTCTTAACATTTACCTGACACGCTAAACGGCAGCCTTCACGAGCTTCACCTTTAGAGATGTGATCAAGTTCTGTCGGTAAGATATCGCCGCCACCTTCTTTGATGTGTACACGACACTGACCACAAGAGCCACCGCCACCACATGCAGATGAAACGAAGATACCTGAATCAGCTAGCGCGCCTAATAGCTTGCTACCTGCAGATGTTTTAATAGCTTTTTCTGGGTCGCCATTAATTCCGATGATGATATCGCCGCTTGCTACTAATTTAGATTTAGCACCAATGATAACTAAAACTAAAATAACAACGATAGCGATGAAAACACCAACGCCTAAGAAAATCTCATTCATGATTTATCCTCGCTACCTATTAAAGTGAAATACCAGAGAATGACATAAAGCCAAGACCCATAAGACCAACAGTGATGAAAGTAATACCTAAACCACGTAAGCCATCAGGAACGTCTGAGTACTTCATTTTTTCACGGATACCAGCAAGTAAAGTAATTGCTAGTGCCCAGCCCACACCTGAACCGATACCATAAACAACAGACTCGCCGAAGTTATAGTTACGCTCAACCATGAAAGATACCGCACCGAAGATCGCACAGTTAACTGTGATCAGTGGTAAGAAGATACCTAACGCGTTGTAAAGTGCAGGGAAGAACTTATCTAATGCCATTTCAAGAATTTGTACAAGTGCTGCAATAACACCGATGAAAGTCAAGAAACGTAAGAAGCTAAGGTCTGCTTCTGGGTAGCCAAGCCACTCTAATGCACCTGGTGCAAGAACAGCGTGATAAACCAAGTTATTTACAGGTACTGAGATACCTAGTACCACGATAACTGCCACACCTAGGCCGATTGACGTTGTTACTTTCTTTGATACAGCAAGGAAAGTACACATACCTAGGAAGAAGGCTAAAGCTAAGTTTTCAATGAAAACCGCTTTTACAAATAAACTAATATAATGTTCCACTGCTCGCCCCTTACGCTTTTGCTTCTACTTGGTCTTTCTTGAAGGTACGAAGTACCCAGATGAATAAACCAATAATGAAGAATGCACTCGGTGGTAAAATCAATAGACCCATTGGTTGATACCAGCCACCATTTTGTACTAATGGGATAATATCAACACCGAATAGTGAACCTTTACCGAATAACTCACGGATGAAACCAACAGTTAGTAGTACTACTGAGTAGCCTAAACCGTTACCGATACCATCTAAGAAAGACATTAACGGTGGTGACTTCATTGCGTATGCTTCAGCACGACCCATTACGATACAGTTTGTAATGATTAGACCAACGAATACTGAAAGCTCTTTAGCAGTTGCATAAGAGAATGCTTGCAGTACTTGGTCAACAACGATTACAAGTGATGCGATGATCGTCATTTGCACGATAATACGTACAGATGATGGGATGTGGTTACGAATTGACGAAATAAACAAGCTAGAAAACGCAGTTACTAGTGTCAATGCGATTGACATGATTAGTGCATTTTTTAAGCTTGATGTTACCGCTAGCGCAGAACAAATACCTAGTACTTGTAATGCGATCGGGTTATTTGCGAATACCGGGCCAAATAGGACCGACTTCATTTCTTTAGTATCAGCCATTATTTCAACGCTCCTTCACGTACTTTCGCAAGGAATGGACCAAAGCCATGCTCGCCAGTCCAGAAGTCAACTGTGTGATCAACACCGTTTGAAGTTAATGTTGCACCAGAAAGACCATCGATTTGATGTTCGTTCTTCGCACCGCTCTTCATGATATTGATTGGTAACTCTTTACCTTGCCATTTAGCAGTCCATTGTGGATTTTGGATTTCACCACCTAGACCTGGCGTTTCGTTGTGCTTGAAGAAGTTGATGTTTTTAACTGTTTCACCATCGCTTTCAAGCGCTAAGAAGCCGTACATTACACCCCAAAGGCCATAACCTTGGATTGGTAGAATGATTGCGTCTGTAGAACCATCAGATTTCTTCGAAATATATACAGGTGAATTTTTTGTCATACGCTGAATACCAGCGATGTCTTTAATTCCTTCTGCTTTCAACGCAAAGCTACGAGCTTGGTCGAATTTTGTTTTCTCGAAGTCAAATGAGTTAGGATCAGCACCTTCAACAAACTCACCTGTGTTCATGTCTACAACACGTGCTTCAATTTTTGAGTTAAAGGTATCTGACACAGTACCTGATACTTCAATGCCTGCAGCCGCTAAGATATTACGTTGGATATCTTGTGTTTTGTTAGCTTGCTGTAAAGGACGAAGCTGAACTGAAGCAAACGATACGATAATTGCACACACTAAACATAGTGCAACAACAACGGTTAGCGTTTTGCCGATTGATTCGTTATTACTAGACATTACGTGCCAACCTCCGCTTGATATTAGCTTGCACTACAAAGTGATCGAATAATGGTGCAAATAAGTTAGCAAATAAGATTGCTAGCATCATACCTTCTGGGAATGCCGGGTTAACAACACGGATCATTACAACCATAAAGCCGATTAACGCACCGTAAGCGAACTTACCTTTGTCTGTGAATGATGCAGATACAGGGTCTGTTGCCATGAAGAACATACCAAATGCAAAACCACCAAGAACTAAGTGCCAGTGCCAAGGCATAGCAAATACAGCGTTAGTTTCTGAACCAATTGTATTTAGTAAGAATGCCGTTGCAACCATACCTAGGAATACACCTAGTACGATACGCCATGAAGCGATACGCACATAAATTAGGAATAAACCACCGATTAATAGTGCTAGTGTTGACGTTTCACCTACAGAACCTTGAATGAAACCGTAGAACGCATTCCACCATAGCTCCATGTTGCTGTAATCAAGTGAACCAACAACAGCTTGGCCAAGCATAGTCGCACCAGAGAATGAATCTACTGCAGTCCATACTGTGTCACCTGAAATTTGTGCTGGGTATGCGAAAAATAAGAATGCACGACCGGCAAGAGCAGGGTTAAGGAAGTTACGACCTGTACCACCAAAGATTTCTTTAGCGATTACAACACCAAACGTAATACCTAGTGCAACTTGCCATAAAGGAATCGTTGCAGGCAGGATTAGTGCGAATAATACAGATGTTACGAAGAAACCTTCATTTACTTCATGCTTACGCACTGAAGCAAATAGCACTTCCCAGAAACCACCCACAGCAAATGTTACTGCGTATATTGGTAGGAAGAAGCAGGCACCGTAAAACATTTTCGCGCCCCAACCAGAGTCAGCAGTTAATTCACCACCGAATAATTGGAACAGACCAACTTGCCATGTGTTTGCTAGTTCAAAACCTTGCGCTAAAGCACCAGCGGCCTGATGACCGATGTTGAACATACCAAAGAACATTGCAGGGAACGTCGCCATCCACACTAAAATCATCATACGTTTTAGGTCGATGTTATCGCGAACGTGTGTTTTGCCTTTATTTACATAACCAGGCGTGTAGAAAATAGTCGCTGCAGCTTCGTAAAGCGCATACCATTTTTCGTGTTTACCACCCGGTTCAAAATGCGGCTCAATATCTTCTAGAAATTTCTTTAAACCCATCTCTCTAGCCTTCCTTCTCGATCGTAGTCAAGCAATCGCGTAGGATTGAACCGTACTCGTATTTACCTGGACAAACGAAGGTACATAATGCTAAATCTTCTTCATCAAGCTCTAGCGCACCTAACGAAATAGCACCATCAAGATCACGTGCGATTAAATCACGTAATAATAGTGTAGGTAGGATGTCTAAAGGCATAACACGCTCATAGCTGCCAATTGGAACCATGGCACGCTTCGAACCACCTGTTGAAGTCGTCATGTTAAATAGACGGCTAGGAGCAAGGTGAGATAAGAAGGTACGTGTTACTGAGAACTTGTTAGCACCTGGTGCGATCCAACCGAATAGCTCTTTTTCGCGACCTTCAAGTAATACTGATACTTGAACATGGTAACGACCTAAGAACGCGTGTGGACCTTGAGAGATAGCGCCTGATAATACAGAACCAGAAATTACACGGTTATCACCGTCTTCTAATTCACCAGCAACTAAATCATCTAAAGATGCACCTAGCTGAGTTTTTACTAAGCGTGGGTTTTTAACACGTGGACCAGCAAGCGAAACAACACGGTCTGTGAAGATTTCACCTGTTAGGAATAAATTACCAAACGCGATTACGTCTTGGTAACCTAAGTGCCAAACCTGCTTGCTTGCAGAAACTGGGTCTAAGTTATGAATGTGTGTACCAACAAGACCTGCCGGGTGCTTACCACCAAACTCATGTACTTCTACTTGAGGGATTGATGAACTAGGCACTTGGCTACCAGCTTGTTTACAAACAAATACTTTGCCGTCAGTTAAACGAGATACCACAGCTAAACCAGCTTCAAATGCTTGAGTGTTCTCAGCAATGATTACTGCAGGATCTGCAGCTAGCGGGTTAGTGTCGATAGCCGTTACAAAGATAGAGCTAGGATTTGCATCCAAAGCAGCTACTCTGCTGAATGGGCGAGCACGTAGTGCTGTCCATTGACCTGACTGAACTAGTACTTCTTTCACTTTTTCACTGTCTAAGCCCGAAAGCTCGTCGGCCTTGAAAGAGTCAAAGGTGATTTGCTCACTGCCATTAACTTCAATAACAACAGATTGCAGCACACGTTTAGCACCACGATTGATTTCTTTAACTACCCCAGAAGCTGGTGCAGTAAATAAGACGCCTGGGTTCTTTTTGTCTTCAAAAAGTACCTGGCCTTTTTTGACTTGGTCATCCACGCGAACATGCATGGTTGGACGCATACCAATATATTCTTCACCTAGCACAGCTACACGTTTGACGGCAGAACCATCGTGAATAACTTGCTGAGGTGCGCCCTCTATCGGTAAATCCAGACCTTTTTTTATGTTGATCATACGCACTTGCATTACATTAACGGAAAGAAACTGAAAAATCGTACCAACCACGTCGCCATTTGATATGCTCAAGTTAAACTCTAAGTATCAAAGAATAGCCTGTTTAACACCCCAAACAAGCAACGCAGTAAACTCCTCACATATATTGCCCGAATTTTAACATCAATCAGGGTGACTATGCGAGAGCAAATATGAAATTTATACGACAGATACGGTTATTTAGACTACAAAAACCTTTTGAATAAAATTCAATATAGACCAAAGTGCTATTGATGAAGTTTTATTTTCATCCAGAAACAAAAAAGTCGCTTAAAAAAGCGACTTTACAAAATCAAGTTTGTTCAGCGATTAATCGATCAGCTGTGAAATCGCAACATCAGGATTCACATCTTGCTCGTAATCTACACTGTCGATACCAAAACCGAATAAACGTAAAAACTCATTATGGTAACCCACGTAATCCGTTAATTCGTCAATTGTATCTGTATCCACTGTATCCCAAACATGTTGTACACGAGCTTGAACATCATCTTCTAACTCTTTGTAGTTTTGGAATAAATGACCACCTTCGTCAAAACGTGGTGTTTCACCGTAAAGGTTTTCAGTAAATAGTGAATGAATTTGCTCAATGGTACCTTCGTAAGTACCATCTGCTTTCATTACTTTGAATAAAGCAGAGATATATAAAGGCATAATTGGAATTGCCGAGCTTGCTTGTGTCACAACCGCATTTAATGAAGAAACATACGCTTCACCATTTAAGTCTTTTGTAGACTCTTTGATTGCTTGAGTTGCACGGTCAAGATCTTCTTTCGCTTTACCAATTGTCGCATGACCGTAAATTGGCCACGTTAACTCTTTACCTATATAAGTGTAAGCAGTCGTTTTGAAGTTATCAGCAAGTACATCTGCTTCTTTTAATGCGTCAATCCACATTTCCCAATCTTCACCGCCCATTACTTTAATTGTATTGTCGATGTCTTCTTGGCTTGCTGCTTCAACCGTTACTTCATCAATCACACGCTTTGAAGTGTTTAGGTTCTTCGTAGTGATATCTGAGCCAATAGGCTTAAGCGTAGATGAGTAAGTCTCACCTGTATTTGGATCAGTACGACGAGGTGAAGCAAGGCTGTAAACAACTAAATCAATTTTACCTAGATCAGCTTTGATAGTATCAATTGCTTTTTGCTTAATTTCGTTAGAAAACGCGTCGCCATTGATATTTTTAGACCATAAACCTGCTTCTTCAGCGGCTGCTTGGAATGCTGCTGTGTTGTACCAACCTGCAGAACCCGTTTTGCGTTCGCTACCTTCTTTTTCAAAGAAAATACCTAACGTTTTAGCACCGCCACCAAATGCAGCCGTGATACGTGATGCTAGGCCGTAACCTGTAGACGCACCTATCACTAATACATTCTTAGGTGCATTGCTCAGTGGTCCTTGCGCTTTCACATAATTAATTTGTTCTTGTACGTGCTCAGCACACCCTACTGGATGCGCGTTAGTGCAGATAAATCCACGAATTTTCGGCTTAATGACCATTGATCATCCTATATCTATCACAATAAAAATTAGCGCTAGTTTAAAGGCTAATAGTTAAAATACAGGTCTGATCAGTAAAACTTTTCAGACCCACGTAAATTTTTCGAGCTTAAAACACCCAAGTAACCAGCAGTCTAGAGTGACTGTCCTTCTAACTTTGAGTGACTGTCCTTCTAACTTTGAGTGACTGTCCTGCTAACTTTGAGTGACTGTCCTGCTAACTTTGAGTGACTGTCTTTCTAACTTTGAGTGACTGTCTTTCTAACTTTGAGTGACTGTCTTTCTAACTTTGAGTGACTGTCTTTCTAACTTTGAGTGACTGTCTTTCTAACTTTGAGTGACTGTCTTTCTAACTTTAGGTGACTGTCCTTCTAACTTTAGGTGACTGTCCTTCTAACTTTGAGTGACTGTCCTGCTAATTTAGTCGAACTTTGAGCCGCCTAAGCACTTTGGTGATTCAGGTGCCTGTCCATGTTGTTCACTGAACTCTTCGGGAGTAAATGTGTGAATCGCTAATGCATGAATGTGATTTGCTAATTCATCTTTTAATAGCTCATTAATTTGACGGTGACGGGCAAGTAAACGTTTACCTGCAAATTCTTCACTCACAACCACCACTTTAAAATGCGACTCAGTTCCACGACTATGCATATGGCTTTCATTGACAACATTCAGGTGTTTACATTCGATACCCGCAGCAAGCTTTTGCTCAATTTGTTGTTGCATTGACATGTGTCATAGACCTTTCATAAGAAAATATTTGCCAGCTACTATATCAAGGGCATGGCTCAATTTACCAATGATTTTATATAATTGAACGAAAGGTAAGATTAATTCGAGGGTGTTTGAGTCTTTGCTGCTTCGGCAAACTATGCTGGTAATCGCGCTGGCTAAAACCATTCATGATTAAACAGCTACCACTTTGCAGCACAATGCTATATTGTTCATTTTTATATTTGTGCTTTATTTTAAATACACGTTCGGCCCCTAGTGATACAGACGCGATTGTTGGTTGCTCACCAAGTTCTTTCTCATCGTCACTATGCCAGCCCATACAATCATGACCATCTCGATACAAATTAACTAAAAGCGCATTAAATGGTATCTGCAAAGTTCTTGATAAGCGTACACGCATAGCATCAAGTACCTCTGGCCAAGGCTCAACGATTAATTTTGAACCCGAGTAACCATAATTTACGTTCTGATCAGCAATAAAGCATTGCAAACGCGGGATCACATGGCTTTTTCCGTACACTTTTATAGCCGGTTGCTGCCAATTGAGCTGCTGCTGAAGAAAGTAAAATAATTCGAGGCTTTTTTGCGCACTCAATGTATTGGCTTGGTAAGAAAACCCATCAGGTAGATGATTAGGGTTGGCGTTTGGCTGTTGCATGTTAGAATTTACCTATACATTAATACTTTCGTAAAATCATGATGACCACCCAAGCACAGCTCGGTGATAACACCTATACCCTAGAACGCTTTCCGTTAGATCAAAAAAATCGCAGTCTTCAAGCATGGGACTCAGGCGATGAGTACCTTGTCAATTATGTACAAGAGCACTACCCAGATGCAAATTCAATCCTGATACTCAATGACAGTTTTGGCGCTTTAGCCTGTGCCTTTAATACGTTAACAGTTTATTCAGTTAACGACTCGTATATTGGTCATCAAGCTACCCGCTATAATTTACAAACCAATGAGTTATCAACAGATTCTTTAACGCAACTGGACTCATTAGCAGCATTACCTAATCAGGTTGATTTAGTGATATTAAAAGTGCCACGCAATTTAGGCTATCTTCAGCATCAACTTGCCGCAATCAGTGCAGCTTTACCTGCTGACATTGATGTTATTGCAGCTGGAAAAACGAAAGACATTCATAACTCAACTATAAAGGCTTTTAGTCAGTATATCGGTGAAACATCAACCAGCTTAGCGGTTAAAAAGTCCCGCTTAATTATCAGTAAAACCAGTGGTCTTAATAAAGTAGCCCCCTTTCCTGTTAACTGGCCACTTGAAGGCAGTGAATTTGAAATTCAAAACCATGCCAATGTTTTTTCACGAGACTCATTAGATATTGGCGCGCGTTTTTTCTTTAACTATTTGCCACAAACGAGCAAAGCTCGCAGCATCATTGATTTAGGCTGTGGTAATGGCGTTGTTGGGTTGATGACTTTAAAGCGTTGCCCTAAAGCCCATGTAACCTTCGTTGATGAGTCCTTTATGGCCGTTGAATCAGCTAAATTAAACGTCGCTAACAATCTACCAGAGCAATTAGACCAGTGTGAGTTTGTCCAAAACGATTGCTTAACCGATTTTCAACCTAACAGTGTTGACCTTGTTTTATGTAACCCGCCATTCCACCAAGCGCAAGCGGTGACCGACCACATTGCTTGGCAAATGTTCAAACAAGCAAAACAAACATTAAAGCACGGTGGTGAATTAAGAATTATTGGTAATCGTCATCTAGACTATCATGAAAAGTTAAAACGCATGTTCGGCAATTGTAAGCTATTAGGATCTAATAAAAAGTTTGTCGTACTAAGTGCTACAAAGAATAATTAATGGAGCTAACTAAATGAAAAAAATACTTCCTTTATGCTTGCTAGCCGCCCTATCTGCGTGTAGCAATCAGCCAAATCAGTTAATTTTGAACCCCGTTTATCAAGGCGGGAAAATTTCAACTATTAACAGTAATGTTAGCACCAGCGTAATTGACTTACGTGGTGACAATGTGACCCTTAAAATCATTGGTTCAGACAAAGTTAAAACGCTTGCAAGCCCTGGAATAGCTGATTCTGTGAAAAGTGCCTTAGACAGTGCTCTGAGCCGAAATGGTGCTAACATTTCAAACTTAGCAACTACGCGTTTTGAATTAGATATTCATAAGTTGCAAGCAACTGTCACCGAAAAGATGATGACGCACAGTAGTGCTGCAAATGTGGAGTTTGGTTTAAGAGTGATTAAAAGTACAAGTAACTTTAGTAAGATATACCGCGGCAACGCAAATCTTGAAGGACCACTCAGTCATGACCGTGCAAAAATAGAAGGTCAACTTAATAAGTTGACTGAACAGGTTATAACACGCATTGTATCTGACCCAGAATTAATCGCCTATTTAGAAGGTTAACCATGAAACGCATTTTATTACTTAGTTTTTTATTGTTTTTTGCTCACAGTTCATTCGCAGCGACTGAAGGTAAGTTTATTCAAAAAGACAATATGTTTCCGCGCGTAGAAATTGTTACTACGCTTGGCAGTATTGTGGTCGAAATGGATCGTTCACGGGCACCAATTACAGTAAATAACTTTCTAACTTACGTTGCCGATGGTAGCTATCAAGGTAGTGTATTTCACCGTGTTGAACGTGATGAAGACAACGAACGTGATTTTGTAATTCAAGGCGGTGGTTACGATAAAGACTACGATGGTCTGTACGAAGGTGACCCTATTTTCAATGAAAGTGGCAACGGGTTAAAAAACGATATGTATAGTATCGCAATGGCATATCAAGACCGTAAACCACACTCAGGTACGCGTCAATTCTTCTTTAATATGGACGACAACGACCATCTTAATCCAGGTCGTGATTGGGGCTTTGCTGTATTTGGTATGGTCATGGATGGCTACGAAACTCTAGACAAAATCATGCGTGTCGAAACTGCTTTCAATGAAAAAATTGGTTACAGCTTTGTACCCAAAGATCCTGTTGTTATCTTAAACGTAAAAGTGCTTGACGCTAATCAATAATAAATAGGGGCGCACGCCCCTTAAACTGGCAACACTATGACAAAAACCCTTTCTTTTTCAGAGTATTTCTCATACTTCAAAGATAAACGTTTAATTAATATTTTTATTTTTGGTATTAGCAGCGGCTTTCCGTGGGTATTGATTGGCTCTGTCATGTCGGCCTGGCTAAAAGATGAAGGCCTAAGCCGCAGCATGATTGGGTTGTTTGGCATCGTGTTTGGTGCATATAGCATTAACTTTTTATGGTCACCGCTCGTTGACCGTGTAAAGTTACCTTTTTTATTTAACTGGCTAGGCCAGCGCCGTAGCTGGATTTTACTCTGTCAGTCAGTCATTTTTATTGGTACCTTTTCGCTTGCAGGGCTCGATATCAAAGCCAACCTTTGGTTTGCTGCCGCACTGTGTTTAGTGATTGCAATAGCATCTGCAACTCAAGACATTGCTATTGATGCATTTCGTATCGACACTTTGGCAGAAAATGAGAGCCATAAAGCCACCGCAGCGGCAGCAATGGCAACCTCAGGTTGGTGGAGCGGCTATGCTCTATTAGGCGCCCTACCGTTTTATATGGCCGACATTCCTTCAATTGATTGGCCACAAGTTTACTTTTTCCTATCTGTAGTGATGCTGCTATTAATGAGCAGCGTATTTTGGGCGAAAGAACCAGAATCAAATCGCGATGCAGTTCAAGCAGAGCTTGAGCAAACCTATCAACAAAAGCTGGCTGGTAGTACGCAAACTCGCTTTGCTAAAGTTATTGCATGGCTTGCTGTAACCGTTTTTGATCCTTTTAGAACCTTCTTCGCCCGTAACGGGGTAAAAACAGCATTGGCTTTATTAGCTTTTATTTTCTTATTTAAAATCGGCGAGGCCTTCTTAGGGCGAATGTCTATCGTGTTTTATAAAGAAGTGGGCTTCTCGAATAGCGATATTGCTACCTTCTCAAAAGTAGGTACGGCAGTACTTACTATCGCTTTCACCTTTCTAGGTAGTTTGTTTAACCAACGATATGGCATTGTTAAAGGCTTATTTATTAGTGGTATTGCGATGGCAGCCTCAAATCTCGCCTTCGCTTGGATTGCTATAGCAGGCCCTAAATTGAGCCTTTACGCGTTTGCAATCATTATTGATGGTTTTACACAGGCTTGGTCTCTCGTTGCCATGGTGGCGTTTATATCTATGCTTTGCGACAGAGCATTTAGTGCCACTCACTATGCGCTACTTGCTTCATTAGGTAATTTAGGTAGAACTTTACTTTCAAGTTATAGCGGCGTGGTCATTGATGACTGGTTAGGAGGAAATTGGGCGATGTTCTTTGTACTGACAGCACTTATGGTTTTACCTTCATTAATTTTCTTATTTTTAATTAGGCATAAGCTTTATGCACTAGAAAACAACTATCATCAAAGGGATTTAACAAGTTAGATACGAAAGTAATTTTAGAGGAGAGATAAATGGTGAAATTTTAATAGCGCCTCCCTGCACTATTTGTATTACTTTAGTAGTGTTATTTCACCACAAAGCACTAAAAAATTATGCGTCTTTTAGCAAATTAAGACCTTCGTACGGGTCAACTTCCAAAGCATCACAATAACGTATGAATTCAATAACATCTAGTCGACGTTCTTGGTTTTCAATTTTACCGATAAAAGAATGCGGCGTACCTAAAACCTGCGCAAGGCTACGCATTGTGTGACCTTTCTCGTGGCGTTTAGTTTTAAGCCATTTCGTTAATTTCGAGTTTTCTTCAGAAGAAACTGTTTTACCCATCATAAAATACATCTCCTACTAGATGATTTAAATTAATAAACTTAAGAGTGAAATTTGCCCGTCTCACTCTTGGATACATTATATACTAATAATTTTCACTTTGAATTATTAATTATACAAATGTCCACCTTTTAGGTATGGACCTTATTAGTATACATGTCTTAGTGTAGCTAAAATTAAAGCATGTGCTCTATAGTTAACTGGTTAACTGGTTAACTGTACCAAAAAATTGATCAATTGGAAGTCAAACAAGATGAAAGTATCGCTTTAAATTCTGCATATTTATGCTTAAAGTGTACGTAAATACTGAAAAAGGCTAAGAAATGTTTCGTATATTATTTTTGTTGCCAATTGTACTGTGTGTAGCATGGTACCTATTTTTAAAACACAATCGAGTACCAATTAAGCAAGGTAAAAATGGCTTTGTATACATTTTGGTCGCATCAGCGTTAGTTTTAGGCTTCTTTTTACTGATGATTAAAGTGACCCAACACTAGGGTCACTCATTTTTAATTAATCGGTAACGAATTTACCTATTACTATCTACGACGATCTCGCAGCATTAACAAACACGGTGTAAGCACAAGTGTCAACACCGTGGCAAATGTTAAACCACCCGCAACGGCTGTTGCCAATTGCACCCACCACTGAGTAGATGGCGCACCAAAATCAATGTGACGGTTAAATAAATCAATATTCACTTGGAGTACCATTGGCATCAATCCCAAAATGGTGGTAACAGTCGTTAGCAATACCGGACGCAAACGCTGTGCACCGGTTCGCAAAATCGCATCTTTGGCAGCCAGACCTTGGCTTCGTAAAACATTATAGGTATCAATCAATACTATATTGTTATTAACCACAATACCTGCAAGCGAAATAACCCCAATACCTGACATCACAATACCAAACGGTTGCTGTAATACGATTAAACCTAAGAACACACCCACAGTTGAAAATAGCACAGCACTTAAAATCAAAAATGCTTGATAAAAGCTATTAAATTGCGTCACCAAAATGATACCCATCACAAATAGAGCAACCACAAAAGCCTGCTCAAGAAAGGCTTCTGATTCATCTTGATCTTCAGTTTCACCACGCACTTTAATTTTCACGCGAGGGTCTAATCCTTGCTCTTCTAATTGCGCTTGTAAGCGCGGCAATGCCTTGGCAAGTTGTTCACCCGGCTTCATGTCTGCATTAACGGTAACAACGCGCTGAGAATCTACACGACGGATAGTATCGACTTTAGGCGCTGCTTGACGCTCAACAAAGTGACTAATGGGCACTTGCCCGTGTATGGTTTTTACACGCAGCGTTTCAAGACGCCCTAAATCACGTTTGTCATGGGGGAAACGTACGCGAATATCAATCTCGTCATCCACATCATCTGGACGGTATTCCCCTAATTTCAAGCCATTGGTAATAAGCTGAACATTTGCCCCTAACATACTGGCATCGGCACCAAAACGAGCCGCATCCGAACGGTTCAATTTAAGTTGCCATTCAATACCTGGTTTTGAAGCACTGTCATCAACATTTCGAAACGCGCCATCATTCTCGATAGCTTGCCTTACTCGTTTAGCTTCACTGTTAAGCACATCAACAAACCGAGAGCTCAGCTCAATGCTTAACGCTTTACCACCACCCGGGCCGTTTTCATCTTTACGAAGTTCAATTTCTACACCGGCATAACTTGCCGTGATTTCGTTAACTTGGCTGATAATATCTTCTGCGGGCGGACGCTCATCCCAATCTTTTAGATTCATTCTAAACGTGCCTACTTGATCTTTACCACCAGTACGGGCGTACAAAGTTTTTATACCTTCCACTTTTAGGATGCGCGACTCAATATCTTTCATGATCACGTCTTTTTCAAAGATGGATAAGTCACTGTAAGAACGTACTTTGATATTGACGCCATTTGGCTCAACATCAGGAAAGAACTCAACGCCAAGCTTAGAAATAGCAAAGGCAAAAAACACCATAATAGAAAACACAATTGCAGCAGCAAGGCTCCACCAAGGGCGCTCTGTTGCATAATCAAGCACTCGAATATAACGCCCAAGCATTCCTTTAATTTGTGTTAAATCGCCAGACTCTGCTAACTCTAAATCATGTTTTTTCTGCTCAGAAAGCGGCCTTGATTTACCTATTAGTCCACCAATAGTTGGTACAAACACCAGTGCCATAAGTAATGACGCAGACAAAGTAGCAATAAGTGTAATCGGCAAGTATTTCATAAACTCGCCCATCATTCCCGGCCAAAATATCAGCGGGGCAAAGGCCGCTAATGTTGTTGCCGTAGAGGCGATAATTGGCCATGCCATTCGTTCTGCAGCCAGTTTATATGCAACCTTGCGCGGTTTGCCTTCACTCATTGCTCTGTCTGCAAACTCACTAACAACAATTGCGCCATCCACCAGCATACCGACAGCCATGATGAGCGCAAAGAGCACCACGATATTCACCGTTAAACCAAACACAGAGATCACTAAAATCCCCGTTAAGAATGAACCGGGAATGGCAATACCCACTAAAAATGCCGTGCGCGCACCAAGTACCGCCACAATAACGATAACCACCAATAATACGGCAGACAGCACATTATTTTGCAGATCAGAAAGCATCATCTTTACGTCTTTTGACATGTCGCCGGTGTAATCAACGCGTATATGATCAGGCCATATTTTCTTGGCCTCATTGACCACTTGCTTCACTTGTTCGACCGTATCAATAATATTTTCACCAGCACGTTTTTTTACTTCCAGCGAAACCGCATGGCGGCCATTAATACGTGCGATTGAGGTTGGGTCTTTATACGCTCGACGAATTTTTGCTACGTCCATAAAACGTACCACCCTATCGCCAACGACTTTCACGGGTTGCTCCATGACATCCTGAATCGTCTCAAACACGGATGGGATTTTTACAGCAAAGCGTCCTTTACCAGTATCAAGTGTACCGGCAGCAACTAAGCGGTTGTTATTTGATAGCAGTTGAATGATGTCACTCGGTTCTAAGCCATAAGAAATCATCGCCAGTGGATCGACCTCAATTTCGACCATGTCCTCGCGATCACCACCTACATCAACTTCTAATACGCTAGAAATGCTTTCTAGTTCATCTTTAAGATTACGAGCAAGGGTTAACAAACCTCGTTCTGGCGCATCACCGGACAAAGTTAATGTAATAGTCGGTTGCTCGTCTTCCATCAAAATTTCATGAACTTCTGGTTCTTCTGATTCAGAAGGCAGTTTCGCCTTAGCTAAGCTGACTTTATCTCGTACATCAGCTAAGGCTTCTTTGGGATCCATACCCGCGATAAATTCAAGGGTCACAGAGGCATGCCCTTCACTTGCCACCGCTGACATTTCTTTTACGCCTTCAATCGAGCGGAGCTCAATCTCCATTGGCCTAACTAATAGCCGCTCAGCATCTTCAGGGGAAATACCGTCATGAATAATCGACACATAAATAAAAGGAATGGTGACATCAGGATTCGCTTCTTTAGGGATGGTTTGATATGTCACCCAGCCCGAGATCAGCAACAAGATGAAAATAGATAAAACTGTACGCGTGTGAGTCAACGACGCTTCGATTAAGTTTTTCATACTTAGTTGCTCGTAGCTTCAGTAAACACGGGCTCAACTTTATCACCGGCACGCACAAAACCTTGACCAAGGGTAATGACATTTGCTTGTTCGCCTAAACCCCAAAGCCAAACCCCCTGCTCGGTACTTTTAGCCAGATTCACCGATTTAAACTCAACAATATTATCGTCATTCACGACTTTTACGCCGATATTACCTTGCTCATCAAGGGCCATAAAAGCTGGGCTTAATAACATTGCAGGCTCAGTTGGCAACTCAATATTAAGCTGAGTCGAAAAACCTGCTTTATATTTCATTCCTGGGTTTTCAAACGCCGCTTCGATGCGAAATGTATTCGTGCTGTCATCAGCAACAGATGCAATATAACGAATACGACCAGGATAGGTTTTGTCATTTAAAACATGAGCAAAAGTAGCTTGCCCGACTTCTAAGCCTTGCACTTCTTTTTGGGTTGCATCGGCTCTAACAATTAACGGGTCTAAATCAGCGAGCTGTAAAATAGGGTCGCCTATGCCAACATAATCACCAATTTCGACTAAACGTTTGTTAATAACGCCATCAAAAGCAGCGCGTACTTCAGTGCGCTCTAGTTTTAATTCAAGGCTAACTAAGGTTGCTTTAGCCTGTTGCAACATAGCTTGCGCTTGCATGGTTAATACTTTGTTCTGTAAACCTTGCTGATTTAGCTTAAGGGCGCCTTCGTATTCAGTTTGATACTGTGCCACTAAGGCTTCTGCTGATGTAATTTGGGCGGCTAAATCAGACTTATCGAGGCGTAAAATAACCTGTTCTTGTTTTACAAACTGACCTTCTTCAACCAAGATTTCGAGTACTTGTCCTGCTTGCCTAGCGCTAATATTTGCGATTTTGTCAGGCTCTGATTTACCGTAAAAGGTCAGGTTTTTATTTATTTTCTTAGCAACTAATGACATCGCCTGCACTTTAGGCAAGCGCTCTTGGGCTTGTTCTTTACTTTGCTGCGCGTTTTGATCTGCTTTGCTATCGCCGGATAGCATCCACAATATAATCACCAAAACAATGGCGATAGCTAAAATATAGGGTTTCTTTTCTATTGTTGTAGTTATATTTGGCAACGCAAAATTCCTTCTAATAATGCGTAAAATTTAGCAGAGGCAGGATATTATGAGAAGTTAAAGCAATAAAAAAGCCACATCAAGTGGCTTTCATAAATAATTAAACGCTGAAGCTGGCTCCGCAACCACAGGTTGTAGTTGCGTTCGGGTTATTCACAAAAAAGCGAGCCCCTTCAAGGCCTTCTGTGTAATCAACGGTACCATCAACTAGGTATTGAATACTCATAGGGTCAACAACTAGCGTTACACCATTTTTAACAATTTCTAAATCGCCAGGGTTAGCTTTTTCATCAAAAGTAAAACCATATTGGAAACCTGAGCAACCACCACCTGTAACGTATACACGTAGCTTTAGATCAGGATTTTCTTCTTCCTCGATTAACTGTTTAACGCGAACAGCTGCTGCATCGCTGAACTTGATTGGCAACTCATCTGACATACCAAAACCCTCAAAACCTATAATGGTCGCAATTATCTAATACCCGAGTATTTTAATCAAGTATCGCCTCCCATTGAAAATATTTTAGTATAGGATTGGCTAACATATTCGCATTGAACTAACATTTAATTGTAGTACTTTTTACCCATGTAAAAGTTATGCGATGAGGGACCATCACAGTGATAGATCATTTAAAGCTGCATTTCATTAGTCCAAGCTTAACTAGCTCGCAAACAATCCCTGCGCAGTACGATAGTTTACTCGTTTGCTTATCCGTACTTACTGCGGTCTTTGCTTCTTACATTTCATTTTTACTATCAGCAAAAATTAAAAGCTCTCAATTAAAAAATGAAAGCCTTGTATGGACTTTGTTAGCATCGTGCTTTTTAGGTATTGGTATCTGGGGTATGCATTTTGTAGGTATGCTCGCCTATAAACTTCCTATCGCTGTTGAATACAACATCACGGTCACTTTGATCTCTATTTTGCCAAGCGTTTTTGCAAGTTATATTGTTCTTTCCCCCACTATTGGGCGTGGCAAAGGGCTAGTTTTTCGAAGTGTACTTATGGGGGCTGGTATTGGTTGTATGCACTTTATTGGCATGATGGCAATGATGATGCCAGCCCACATGGCCTATGAACCTTGGTTATTTTCATTATCGATTTTAGTCGCAATTGTTCTTTCTGGCATTGCACTATGGATTAATGATTTTAGAAATGAGCGTGAGGTAAACCAAACACGTATAAACATTCTCGTTGCAGTCATTATGGGGAGTGCTATTTCAAGCATGCACTACATTGGTATGATTTCAATGACTGTATTTGAGACTGATTATACCATTTATACATCTGGCCATGATAACGCTGCGCTTGCAAAATTAATTATATCCGTCTTATTAGCCCTAAGTCTGTTTGTATTAGGAATTGTCGAACTTAGAGCACGAAGTTTACTATCAGCCAAACTTGAAGCCGTGCTGAATACAGTTCAAGATGTCGTTATTAGCTTTAATAATGTAGGAGTAATTGAATTCGCTAACCCAGCAGTTCTTCCTGTTTTTGGCTATGAACCAACCCACCTAATCGGTAAACATATCCACACTTTAATCCCAAAACAATCATCGCAGTTAGATGAGATATTCTGCGACCCACAGCAAAAAAAAGAAAACGTGAGTACAAATAAGAGCCGCCTATTAAAGGGGTTACGTAAGGATAAATGCTACTTTCCTATCACTCTCACAATTAGCTCCATTGGCAAAAAAGAAGCAGGCTCTTACGTTGCAACTATTAAAGACCTAAGCGACATTCAAAACCAAGAAGCGTTTACACAAACAATTTTCGATAACTTACCTATTATGCTGTTCGTAAAAGAGGCCGAGCATCTAACATTTAGCCATGTCAATAAAGCAGGTGAGCAACTTTTAGGTAAAACTAAAGAGCAACTCATTGGCTTAAATGACTTTGATATTTTTAGCGATGAGGACGCCGTGAATTTTATTCAAACAGATAGGGATGTACTAAAAAGTAACGAAACACTTTTTGTAACTGAGAAGCCTATGACCATAAATGGTCGAACGCATTATCTTCGAACCAGAAAGCTCGCAATTAGAGACGCTCAAGGAAAAGCTCGCTACTTACTGGATGTATCTGAAGATGTTACTGAATTAAAACAAGCAAAAACAGATCTTGAGAACTTACATCAACGGATGTCAATGGCTGCAGATGCAGCACACATTGGAATTTGGGAGTGGAACTTTGAAACCAATGAATTAATCTGGGATGACTGGATGCATACCTTGTTCGAAATTCCAAAAACATCTTTTAAAGGCAATTACTCAACATGGGCGAGCACCTTACACCCAGATGATTATGAGGACGTTACAAATAAGCTCAAGCTTTCGATACTAAACAATGAAGAATTTCATGCTGAGTTTCGTATCGTTTTATCTTCTGGCAGAACTCGCTATATCAATGCCGACGGAAGAATCTACGGAAAACGGATGATCGGCGTCAATTTTGATATTACCAAGCGGGTTTTGGCTGAACAACAGATACGAATGTTGGCACAAACAGATCATCTTACCGGTCTTGCAAATAGAAGCGCTTTAAGTAAGTTTATTAATCATGAGTTTGACCGTGTTGAACGCACAGGTGGTAAGGTTGGTTGTTTATACTTTGACCTTGACAAATTTAAGCCCATCAATGACACCCATGGTCATTTAGTTGGTGATTTCGTGCTTGTTGAAATTGCTAAACGGTTACTTGAAACAGCCCGAAAAACAGATTGTGTTGCACGCATTGGGGGGGATGAATTTGTCATAGTCATTACTGATATAGAAAATCAAAATCAGATTGAGCGAGCTCTAACACGTTTTATTAACTCAATATCAACGCCAATTGCATCTGAGGTGGGTTATTTAAATGTAGGCGCAAGTGTTGGTTATGCTTTATATCCTGATGATGCAAAATCACTTGACGACTTATTAAATAAAGCTGATGAGCGCATGTACAAGCAAAAACATAACTCTCCTATGACAGTGATAAGTATGCAACCATAACCTTGGCTCAGTCATTAAATATTATAATCAGCTCGATTTTCCCAAAAAAAAGATAAAAATATAAAATGCCAACGACTTAGTGAGTTTGATTTGGTAAACTGCGGCTCAAAAGTGCTGTGAGGAAATATGCGTGTGGCTTGAGAGACTAAGACGTCGACTAGCAAAGCCTAAAACATCTGTGCAATTGTGCTTACTTGGTGTGAGTGCAGGGTTAATTGCGGCAGTGCTGATCATATTCTTTCGCCTTACAATCATGTTTTTCCAGAGCTTATTCTTAGAAAAGCCTGATGACTTTTCTACGCTTCCTACTCTTGAACGTGTTTTATTACCAGTCGGCGCAGCCTTATTAATTGCCCTTTTTGCAGCTTCAACTGGATTTAAACATTATCGACTTGGTATTCCATTTGTCATTCATCGAATAAAAAAATACTACGGTCATATGCCACTCTATAACACGGTTAACCAATTTGTTGGTGGTGCTTTAGCCTTGATCAGTGGTTTTTCGGTGGGCCGAGAAGGCCCGTCAGTGCATATGGGTGCAACAGGTGCCAGTTTACTGGCCGATAAACTACACCTTCCACACAATGCAATGCGTACCCTCACCGGTTGTGGCGTTGCAGCCGGAATTGCAGCCTCATTTAACACCCCACTTGCAGCCGTTATCTTTGTTATGGAGGTGGTGCTTAGGGAATATAAAGTGCATATTTTTGTGCCCATTATGCTCGCTGCGGTTACTGGTGCTTTAGCCACTCAGTTTGTATTTGGTGATGCTTCAGAGCTTGCGCTTATCACCATGAACCCATTGAGTGGCTGGCATTACCCATTTTTAATCATATTTGGTATGGCACTAGGGGCTGTTGCCTATGCGTTTAACCAAAACTTGATGCTTATAATCCGCACTTTTAAACCGCTTAGCATGTTTCCTCGCCTATTACTGGCAGGGTTAATTGCAGGGTTAATTGCTTATATGGTTCCTCATGCAATGGGTTCAGGTATGAGCGCCATCACTATTGCTATTGAATCACCAGATGATGTGCAGTTTTTAACAACCATCTTGATTGCCAAATTACTCGCCACCTTATTTGCCATTGGTTTAGGTATTCCAGGTGGGATCATCGGCCCTGTTATTGGGCTTGGGGTATTAATGGGCACCTTAATGGCCTTCTTTGCGCAGTTTATTAGCCCAGGAGTAGATATCACAGGTACCTACAGCATGCTTGGCATGGCAGGGTTATTGGCCGCTACATTACACGCACCACTTGCTGCACTCACTACGGTTATGGAGTTAACCTCAAGCCCCGAGATCATTGTGCCAGCCATGTTGGTGATCTCAACGGCTTATGTCACAGCATTACAGTTTTTTGGTAACCGCTCTATTTTTATGCAGCAACTTGACTTCCAAGGGCTTGAGTATCAAATATCGCCTGCCACAGAAGCATTACAAAAAGTAGGCGTGATGGATGAAATGGATGAGCAGTTCAAACTGCTTTACAGTGACGACAAACAACAAATTAAAGAATCGCTTGATGCCCTTGATAGCCAAACCCCGCTGATTGTTCATGATGAAGAGAATGGCTATCGTCTTGCTGAATATGATTTAAGTTTGATGTCTGACCAAGAAAGTAACATCAAATATGTCAGCCTTGCCGGCCTTAGTAGCCAAGCAACATTAGCCGATGCTTTTGACTTACTAAAAGATAAACGCAGCGGTGCGGTGTATATTTACAACCTACTTGATAACCAACAGATTATGGGCCTTTTGCGTTGGGACCAAATCAGACATATTCTTACCATACGCAATAGTTTGTTATAACAATTAAAATGGATGCTTAAATGACTGCGCTATTAGTTTATAAAACCTTCCACGTATTTTTTATGATTGCTTGGTTTGCCGGTATTTTTTACCTACCACGTCTTTTTGTTTACCACGCAATGAGTGAAGAAAAAGCCTGTAACTCAATGCTGAAAGTAATGGAACGCCGCTTACTGTTTTTTGTGACGCCGTTTGCCGTTTTAACATTGGTATTTGGCTTACTGACCATTTTTGAATATGGTCGTGATTGGTTTAGATACAGCATGTGGCTGCACTACAAACTGGTGTTAGTAATTATCCTTTATATTTATCATGGCTATTGCTTTAAATTACTGGCTGACTTTAAGCATGATCGCAATACTCGTAGCGTTCGCTTTTATCGAATTTTTAATGAAGTTCCGGTACTCATCCTTTTAGCTATAGTGGCACTGGCAATTATTAAACCTAACTTATAATTTGCTGCTGTGAACGCTAAAAATTTGCTATAGTACTGCGCAAATTTATGCGGCCTCCCATACCGAGTGCCAGCGCCCTATAAATATGATTAGGAACAAACCCCATGCTAAGTTTCCAAGGTGAAAATATCCTGTCGGTCAATCAGCTTGATCGAGATTGTATTGAACGTATTTTTGCAGTTGCTAAGAAAATGGAGCCTTATGCTAAAAAGCAAAAGCGCACCAATGTTTTAGAGGGCGCAATTTTAGCGAACTTGTTCTTTGAACCAAGCACGCGTACTCGCGTAAGTTTTGGTACAGCATTTAACTTACTAGGTGGTTTGGTTCGTGAAACAACAGGTATGCAAAGCTCGGCGCTTGCAAAAGGTGAATCGTTATATGATACCGCTCGCGTTATCTCAGCGTATGCAGATGCAGTCGCAATGCGCCACCCTGACGCAGGCTCTGTTGCTGAGTTTGCCACTGGGTGTGACGTGCCAGTGATTAATGGCGGTGACGGCCCAAATGAGCACCCAACACAAGCCCTACTGGACTTACTAACAATTGAGCGTGAACTAGGTCGCTTCAACCAAAGCATCGACGGTATGCACATTGCCCTAGTAGGTGATTTAAAATATGGCCGTACTGTGCACTCTTTATCTAAATTACTTTGTCATTATAAAGACGTTAAGTTCTCTATGGTGGCACCTGATGGCTTACAAATGCCAGACTACATTTTAGATGCTGTAGATAACGCAGGTCATAAAATTCAAGTAGTCGATAAGATGGAAGGCAACTTGGCGGCCGATATTGTGTATCAAACCCGTATCCAAGAAGAGCGCTTCCCTTCACAAGAAGAAGCTAACAAATACCGTGGTGGTTTCCGTATCAGCCAAGCAATTTACAACGCACACTGTAAGCCAAACTCAGTATTGATGCACCCACTCCCTCGTGACAGCCGTTTAGAGGCAAACGAGCTAGATAACGATTTAAATAGCAACGACAACCTAGCAATTTTCCGCCAAGTGCAAAATGGCGTGTTAATTCGCATGGCGTTGTTTGCTCTAACCTTAGATGTTGCCGACAAAGTTGAGCAATATGAAGTCGACGTGCCTTGGTTTAGCCGTAAACGTAATAGCTAACTTGCTTCGTTTTGGGCTCTTTGAGCCCTCGCAAACCAACTCATTTAACGTGACAACCCAATAGGACTATTCATGACAATTAGCCAAGATCTTTTTAATCGCGCGCAAGAATCAATCCCAGGCGGTGTTAACTCACCAGTTCGTGCCTTCAATGGCGTTGGCGGTACTCCTTTATTCATCACTAAAGCTGAAGGCCCTTTTACCTTTGATGCTGATGGTAACCGTTATATCGATTACGTTGGTTCATGGGGACCCATGATCATGGGCCATAACCACCCAGCTATTAAGCAAGCGGTATTAGAAGCCGTAGAAAATGGCTTAAGCTATGGTGCGCCAACCGAAACTGAAATCTTAATGGCCGAAAAAGTAAAAGAGCTAGTACCATCAATCGAAAAAGTACGTATGGTAAGCTCAGGTACTGAGGCAACAATGAGTGCAATTCGCTTAGCACGTGGTTTCACTGGCCGTGACAAAATCTTAAAGTTTGAAGGCTGTTACCACGGTCATGCAGACTCACTACTAGTAAAAGCAGGCTCAGGCGCACTGACTATGGGTGTACCAAACTCACCAGGTATTCCTGAAGACTTTGCTAAGCACACATTAACTGTGTCGTTTAATAACCTTGATGAAGTAAAAGCAATTTTCGCAAAATATGCTGACGACATCGCTTGTATCATCGTTGAGCCAGTTGCTGGCAACATGAACTGTATTCCACCTGTACCAGGCTTCTTAGAAGGTCTGCGTGAGGTGTGTGATGAATACAAATCTGTGCTTATTTTTGATGAAGTAATGACAGGTTTCCGTGTTGCTTTAGGTGGCGCACAAGCTTACTACAACATCAAACCAGACCTAACCTGTTTAGGTAAAGTGATCGGTGGCGGTATGCCTGTGGGTGCATTTGGCGGTAAGAAAGAAATCATGGATTACATCGCACCTGTTGGTCCAGTTTATCAAGCGGGCACATTATCAGGTAACCCAATTGCCATGGCTGCCGGTTTAAAATCTTTAGAACTTTTAAGTGCTGACGGCCTGCACGACGAGCTTGAAGCAAAGAGCAAAGCAATTTGTGAAGGCTTTGAAGCCGCTGCGAAAAAAGCAGGTATTGCACTTACAACAAACTACGCAGGTGGTATGTACGGTTTCTTCTTTACTGATAAAGAAAAAGTAACTAGCTACCAACAAGCGACTGAGTGTGATTTAGAACGCTTCAAAAAGTTCTTCCACTTAATGCTAGAAGAAGGTGTTTATCTCGCTCCTTCGGCGTTTGAAGCAGGCTTTGTGTGCGCTGAACACTCTGAAAAAGAGATCAACGACACCATTGCAGCCGCAGAGCGCGCATTCGCGAAGCTGTAAAAAGCTATTATTTTGAAAAAGCCCTCACATGAAAGTGTGAGGGCTTTTTTTATTTGAATGAAAATATCTTATTTTTCGGTCTATTCTTTTTATACTAGTATTGTTTAGCGAGAAAACTGTGAATAGACTCATAACACCTGCTGTTAATTTAATGGCACAACTTAAGTACAAACATAAAATTACTTTATTGTTTAGTTTATTAGTTTTTCCTCTGTGTCTGAGCTTATTTTTTCTAATAAGTCTGTTAAATGAAAATATCCAAGTTTCAAAACAACAATACAAAGGCATCAGTAGTTACCGCTTGCTGTTATCGTATCTTGTCGATAACAAGCAACAAGCCATGCTGAATTCCGCCCAAACTTTAGGTTATGCTCACAATGCATCGAGTGAAGAAAACATACTTGAAACAGTATCAATTGAGTCGCAATTAGCTGTTAGTCAAAACCTCACTATTAATTACTTAAATCGTACTTTAGTCACCCATTTGCCTAACTTGATTTACCATCTTAATAGCACCTACCAAAGTGCTGAAAAAGTATTAAATCAAGGTAAGTTTACGCCAGAAAGCTTTATTGCTTTATCAAACAAAATTAAAGCGATGCCCCAGTTATCTGGGCAATTTAAAGATGCGTTATCCATCGCCTTCCAACAAGACAATAAAATAAAAGAGCAACTATCTCCTAGTGCTGAAACATTACTAGAAAACATATCTCAGTTTTCGCAACAAGTTAACCAAAGGCTGTTGGAGCCTGATACGATAGAATTAAGCAAAGCACAATTTTTGAGCCTTAAAGCGAATTTAAACCAAAGTATAGATGAGTACATTGCTGACACTGAGCCTGCCCTTACGAGTATCATTAGTTATAAGCTAAACAATGAACAATTCATTTTGTACCTTGTTATCGCTGCGGCTCTATTATCTTTAATAATAGCCAGTTACTTGATGCTTGGATTTTATCGTTTAGTAGTTGATACCCTGAAGCTTTTTTCAGAAACCGCTAACAGTGCCGCGCAAGGTAATATCTCTGCGCGTTTAAAGTTAACAGGTAAAGATGAGTTAACCTCAATAGGAAAAGAGTTTAATCATGTATTGGCATCATTTTCTTTGATGGTAAATGAAGTCAAGCACACTACGAACAGTGTCATAACAACCACAGATACAGTGACGAGTCACTCTGAAAAAACCAGTCAAGATGTACAAGTTCAGCAACAAAGTGTGTCAACTATTAGCCAAGCTTTATCAGAAATGAGCCAAGCTGCCGAACATGTTGAGGTGTCTGCCTCTCAAGCCGTTGATTTAGCTTCATCTGCAGCCAAAAAAGTACAAAAAGGTGCTGATGAAAGCGCACATTTAGCCACGCACATGAGTCATTTACAACAAGAGTTCAACGAGGGTCTTGCTGCCTTAGAGTTACTTGCTAAAGACAGCCAAGCGATTAGTAGCGTGAGTAATGGTATAAATGAAATTGCCGAGCAAACCAACCTACTAGCTTTGAATGCTGCGATTGAAGCAGCTAGAGCTGGTGAACAAGGCCGAGGCTTTGCGGTTGTTGCAGATGAAGTAAGAACCCTTGCAAAACGCACTCAACAACAAACACATGAGATCCACCAAATTATTAATTCACTTCAATCCGCAACAAAGCTAACACAAGATAAAATGCAAGCAAGCGTAGAGAAGATGGAACAAGGTTCACAAAGTGCAGAGCACACTAAAAATAATTTATTAGCTGTCGCAGCATCAATGTCTGATATTGGCATGCAAGGAAAGCAAATAGCAGTTCAAGTCAGTCAGCAAGGCACTGCAATTCAAAACGCTTTACACCACGCTGAAGATGTCAGTGAACTTGCCAGAGACACAGAGAAAAGTGCACTTATGGCAATGAATAGCGTACAAAATTTAGCTCAACTGTGTGTTGAGCTAAATGATTCAATGGCCAAGTTTAGCGCTGACAATTAGGTCTAGGCTCAAACTCGCTTGCACGAATGGGGAGCTGCACCACTTTGCCGCAACCCGGAGGCGCTTGCAGACCAGTTTCTTCATTAATAAAGGCCCAACGGATTGATGCAGGACGAGTATCCGCTATGGCTTCAGGGTTGAGTGGTTTAAGGTAGCGAATGTAGGCCTCTAGTGCGCCAACACTGCCTGTCAGACCCGTGCTCTTGTTATCGTCGCGACCAATCCATGCAACAGTAACGGTGTTTTGATCAAAACCAGCAAACCAGCTATCGCGTAATTCGTTACTGGTGCCTGTTTTACCGGCAAGCTGAATTGATGGGAAATGAGCATTTAGGCGTTTAGCCGTGCCATCTTTAGTCACGCGCTTCATTGCATACTTAGTCATGTAGATTGATGCGTCATCAAAGCGTTTTTGTGAGCTGACATCATGCTTGTAAAGCACTTTACCTACTGAGTCTGTAAGGGCTGAGATAGACGTTAATTCACGGTACTGACCATCAGCAGCAAGCGTTGTATAAAGCTGCGCTACTTCAAAACTAGAAAGCTCAAGTGCACCTAAAAGTAACGACGGATATTGATCAATACGCCCTTCTACACCTAAACGCTTCAAGGTATCAGCGACTTTATCTACACCGACATCAAGACCCGTGTTAACGGCGGGAATGTTTATACTGTTACTAAATGCTTTATAAAGAGGCATAGGGCCGCGGAACTGCTTGTCGAAGTTCTCAGGTTGCCACACTTTACCCTGCTCATTAGTCACTTGCAGCGGTGAGTCATCCACCAGCGTGGCAACATTAAACTGACCACTTTCAAATGCCGATAAATAAACTGCTGGCTTAACTAATGAGCCAATATTACGTTTGGTATCAAGCACACGGTTAAAACCAAAATAACGTACGTCACGGCCTGCAACTAGCGCCGACACTCCACCTTTTTCGACATTAACAGAAATCATCGCTGCCTCAAGCTCTTCTGTTTTAGGGCGTTTTTCTAGATAAGGTAGACTTGCCTCAACAGACTCTTCCATGGCCGTTTGCTTTTGTAAGTCAAAATAAGTGAATACACGCACCCCAGCATCTAACACCTGCTGATCAGGTAGCAGGCGCTTTAATTCTCGGTTAACTAATTCTAAGTAACCCGGATACGACTTTTGCAAGCTGTCTTTCATTGGTGCAATATCAATAGGGCGCTTTAATGCTGCGCGGTACTCACGGGTATCAATTAGCTTGTTTTCAACCATTAAGCGCAGCACTAAATCACGGCGCTCCATTGCGCGCTCACTATAACGGCGCGGATTATAGTACGATGGCCCTTTTACCATAGCGACTAATAGCGCGATTTGGTCGTATTCAAGCTCATCCACAGGCTTTGAAAAATAAAACTCAGCGGCAAGGCCCATACCATGCACGCCTTGATTGTAAGACTGACCCAAATACACTTCATTCAGATAGGCTTCTAAAATTTCATCTTTGCTGTAGCGGTAATCTAATATCAAGGCAATAAGCGCTTCATTAAACTTACGCACCAGTGAACGCTCACGGGTAAGGTATATATTCTTTGCTAATTGCTGGGTTAAAGTACTGCCCCCTTGTACTGTACGTCCGGCTTTAATATTGCTGTATAAAGCGCGCATAATTGACCACACAGATACACCATGGTGTTGATAGAAATTGCGATCTTCAACCACCAGCAAGGTATCTTTTAGCATCGGCGGAAATTTATCAAGCGGTACAAACTCGCGGTCTTGTTTTGAATCATTACCAATGCGAGCTATTTGAACCGGCTCTAATCGAGCATTGTTTAAACGGCGGCCAAACTTATCTTTGATAGTTGCTAATTTCTGCCCTGAAAAACGCAGCTCAATAACGTGTGCATCTTCAAGGCCATCATAAAACTCAAACTCGCGGCGGTACACTTTAATACTGTTAGCCGATTTAACATACTGACCTGTACGGCTTAGCTTGTTTACAGATGAGTAATTTAAACGGTTTAACTCCCAAATAACCTCTTGCTGAGACAAATACTGCCCGGGATAAAAGCTCATTGCGCGGGCATATACTTGTGCAGGTAACTGCCATTTATTGCCTTCAAATTGGCGAGTGATTTTTGCATCTAAATAAATTAGATACAGCACCATGGCAACTATTACTGCGAGTGAAAGCTTCCAAAAAATTGACCAAAGTTTTCTCAATAAACTTGTTTTAGCAGGCACTTGAGATGTGCGTGAGCACTTAGCAGTAGTTTTTTTTGATGCCGCTTTAGGTTTGCTAGACGACTTTTTTGCAGGAGTTTTTTTATCAGCCATTGAGTTCGCTATTGGTCAGTTAATTTTACAGGATTAAGCCCTAAATAGCGCAATATTAACACCTGTAAAATTAACAGTCACTTAAACTCGACTAGCGTGTACACAACCAAAGAGAGTGGATCACTGCAGGTATAAAAAAGATAAAGCATAAAATAATGTTAATTACTAAGTCTTTACCAGCACCCGCTTTCAAAAATACCGCTACAGGCGGTAAAAACAGCGAAATAATTATAAGCAAGAGTTTGTTATCCATCATTTTTCCTTATTGATTCAGAATTAAAAGCATAGTCAAAAAACGACTATTTCGCCTATCAGAAAAGACTTATTTAAACGCAAAAAAGCCCTACCTAAGTAGAGCTTCGATTTGAACACACAATGATATTTTTATGTGCGTGCTATTGCACGCACTAAGATTAGTTACTGCGAACTGAAACAAACTCAGGGTAAGCATCAATACCACAGTCATGTTGATCCATACCGTTTAGTTCTTCTTCTTCGGTAACACGGATACCCATGGTATTTTTCAGGATTGCCCATACGATTGATGACGCGATGAATACAAATCCTAAGATACATACTAAGCCAATTAATTGATTAACAAAGGTTGCATCAGAGTTTGAAAGTGGCACTAGCATAATACCTAATGCACCACACACACCGTGTACAGAGATAGCACCTACAGGGTCATCGATTTTCGCTTTATCAAGTGCAACGATGCTAAATACAACCAGTGAGCCACCTAATAGACCAAGTAAACAAGCAAGTAATGGTGTTGGTGATGCTGGCTCAGCAGTAATCGTTACCAGACCTGCTAATGCACCATTTAGAACCATTGTTAAGTCAGCTTTACCCCATAACACTTTACATACAAATAGTGCTGCGATTGCGCCACACGCTGCTGCTGCGTTAGTGTTTAAAAAGATTTTGCCAACTGCTGTTGCGTTTTCAGCATCAGAAACAAGTAGTTGCGAACCACCGTTGAAGCCGAACCAACCCATCCAAAGAATTAATGTACCCAATGTTGCTAACGGTAAGTTAGAACCAGGAATTGGGTAGATTTCACCATTTTTACCGTATTTACCTTTACGAGCACCTAAGAAAAGCACACCTGCTAGCGCTGCCGCAGCACCTGCACCGTGAACGATTGCAGAACCAGCGAAGTCAACAAAGCCCATTTCTGATAAAAAGCCCGCGCCCCAAGTCCAGTAACCTTCGATTGGGTAGATGAAACCGGTTAAAATAACAGTAAAAATTAAGAATGCCCATAACTTCATACGCTCAGCAACCGCACCAGATACGATTGACATAGCTGTTGCTACAAACACAACTTGGAAGAAGAAATCAGACTCTAAAGAGTGATCAGCATCAGCAGCTTGCGTGCCGATTAATGCGCCAAATGAAGGGATGAAACCACCTTCTGCGTTATCAACATACATGATGTTGTAACCCACTAATAAAAACATAGTGCAAGCAATAGAAAATAGTGCAACGTTTTTAGTTAGAATTTCTGTTGTATTTTTTGCACGAACTAAACCTGCTTCAAGCATAGCGAAACCAGCCGCCATCCACATTACTAAAACACCCGACATCAAAAAGTAAAAAGTGTCGAGTGAGAACTTCAACTCTACGATAGTGTTTTCCATAATTCCCCCTTAAATTGCTTCTTCATCAAGTTCGCCCGTACGGATACGAACGATTTGGTCTAAGTCGTAAACAAAAATTTTGCCGTCACCAATTTTGCCTGTTGAAGCAATTTTTGTGATGGTTTCAACAACGCGTTGACAATTTTCGCTACGAGTTGCAATTTCAAGTTTGATCTTTGGAATAAAATCGACTTGGTATTCAGCTCCACGATATAGCTCAGTATGACCACGTTGACGGCCAAAGCCTTTAACGTCGACAACTGTCATCCCCTCAATGCCTAAATCAGCCAATGCTTCACGCACATCATCAAGTTTGAATGGCTTTATTATTGCACTAATCATTTTCATAGTGGCCCCCTTCGGACGCTTATTGTTATCCTGTTGACTTATACAATCCAACCTTTATGCCACTATTTTTTATTTAATCCTTTCAATAAGTTAAAAACAAAACTGCGTTTTTGAACAAAAAAAATGCACCCTAATGGTGCATTTTTTTAACAATTAACCTGCGCTGGTGCAATTAACACAACTATAGTTGAACTAAGCAATTTCGCGATTGCTGCTTGGCTTGATAAAGGGCTTTATCTGCGGTGCGCATTGCAGCTGTGAGGGATACTTTATGGAATTTTGTTATACCAATACTCATCGTTAGTGAGTAAGGTTCACCATTAATTGAAAAGGCGTGCTCAGCTAACTGTTCACGAAACGTATTTAGCTTAGGCTGAGCCTTTTCGAGATCCATATTGTTTAATACTACAGCGAACTCTTCACCACCAATACGAGCAACTGTAAAATCATCAAACTTTCTTTTCAAAAATGAAGCTACTTGCTTTAATGCCTGATCACCCGCCTCGTGACCAAACTGATCATTGATATTCTTAAAAAAGTCGATATCAAGCAGGGCAAGCACGTTATCTTGCTCTACATTTTTTAATACTCTTTCAGCATATTGATAAAAATAACGTCGATTATACAAACCAGTTAGATGATCGCGGTATGCACTTTCTTTTATATCGGCTATTAATGACAACTGCTCCATAGTTTGCATCACACGGCAATGAAACTCTTCGTTCATAAATGGCTTAGTTAAAAAGTCATTAGCTCCATATTTTATGAACCGCGCAGATAAACCATGCTTACCCGCACCTGATAGGCCAATTATTGCTAGGTCATCGCGGCCACGAAAGTTACGTACCGCTTTAACAAGCTCAAAGCCGTCCATTGTTGGCATCGCATAATCCGTTAGCAATAACTTAATTTCTGGGTCGTCTTTAAGCATTTGTAGTGCTTGCTCACCATCTTGCGCATCACTTACTTTGAAAAGCTGCTTTTCAAGCATTTGCTTCATCAAAGTACGACTTAACACCGAATCATCAGCCACTAGCGCTTTACAACCATGATTTCTAAGCAATTGCGCAACAAGTTTAATCGCGTAGTGATATGAATCACGGTTGTCTTTAACTACGTAATCAACCACACCTAGTTCTAACATTTGCTGACGAATGTATTCATCAATTTTAGATGTTAGCACCACGGTAGGAATATCTTTTGAGAGGGTATATCTGGCCACTTCGCCGTTCATCGCATCAGGTAATGTTAAATCAACCAAAGCTAATGTGTAGTCATGCTTAGCGATATAGTTTACGCCCTCTTTTAAGGACCACGCAAAGTCAACAGCTACATCAAGGTAGTGAGCTGCTAAATGCCGTAACACTTGCTGTACTACTTTACTGTCTTCTACAACTAACACTCTTTGCATTGCAACTTCTCTTTCTTAAGCTCGTGTATATACCCAAACCACCTCAAGGTGCGAGTTTCAGTTGGAATTAAAAGCGATTTAGGCAAGGCATTGATTGCAAGTAATAGTGGTTCTATTGTTAAAATCAATAACGCAGTATAAATCGCTTTTAAACCAACCCGTTGGGCGTTTCACAGGCACTTACTCTCATCGTTGTTACTTTTTAAAAGGGACTGCCATTGTTGCAAAGTAACGCCTTGATATTAAGCACCTGTGAAACGCTGAATTCTGCATTTTGAGGTGGTTTGGGTATACCATTTATAAACTTGCTCAATATACGCCATTTTTTAATCTAGCTAAATATTTAACCAAGCTATCTTTACTAAAAAGTGCACTTTTTTGTAACTCACCCTGCATTTCTTCTTTTATTTAACAGCTAATATTGGTGACTAGTCTCATTAGTTTGTCATCGAGTTGGCTTTACTTTTTAATAGCTGCAATTCGAATAATAAGGAATCAACATGAAACTTGTTAGTTTTATTGGCTTGTCAGTGACAGCATTAACACTGGCCTTCAGTACTCCAAGCTTTGCTGATAATGGACGTCGTATTGACGTTGACAGTAAAGTGGTGACAGAACACAAAGCCCGCATTAATGGTGAGCGCTTTTCATATACCGCAACCACAGGGACACAACCAGTTTGGAATGAGCAAGGCGATGCGGTTGCAACGCTACAATATACTTATTATACCCGCGACAAAGTAGACGATAGAACAAAACGCCCTTTAGTCTTTTCGTTCAATGGTGGCCCAGGTTCTGCGTCAGTATGGATGCACCTTGCCTATACTGGACCGCGTGTATTAAAAATTGATGACGAAGGCTACCCTGTTCAACCTTATGGCGTAAAAGATAATCCTTACTCAATTTTAGACGTGGCTGATATTGTTTATATCAACCCTGTTAACACCGGTTATTCACGTGTTCTTGAAAACGAAAAAGGTGAGCTACCAAGTAAATCAGATCAACAAAAAATGTTCTTTGGTGTTAACGCGGACATCAAATACTTAGCAGAGTGGCTAAATACCTTTGTTTCTCGCAACGAGCGCTGGCGCTCTCCTAAATTTTTAATTGGTGAGAGCTATGGTACGACTCGTGTATCTGGCCTTGCTCACGAATTACAAAATCGCCAATGGATGTACATCAACGGTGTTATCTTAGTATCACCAACTGAGATTGGTATTAAGCGCGAAGGCCCTGTAGAAGCTGCTAACCGCCTACCTTACTTTGCTGCAACCGCTTGGTATCACAAAGCACTTAGCGAAGACTTACAAGCAAAAGACTTAGACGAGTTACTCCCTGAAGTTGAACAGTTCACCGTGAATAAGTTCTTACCTGCAATTGCTAAAGGTGGTTTCTTACCTGCTGATGAAAAGCGTGCCATTATCAAGCAAGCGGCAAAATACGCAGGTTTATCTGAAAAGTTTGTTGAGCAAAATAACCTTGATATCCCAAATAACTTCTTCTGGAAAGAGCTATTGCGCGAGCGCGGCCAAACTGTAGGCCGTTTAGATTCTCGCTATTTAGGTATCGACAAACGTGATGCAGGTGAGTCACCTGATTACTGGGCTGAGCTTACTTCATGGTTACACTCATTCACGCCAGCGATTAACTATTACCTACGTGAAGAGCTTAACTACAAAACCGATATCAAATATAACCTATTTGGTAATGTTCACCCTTGGGATCGCTCAGGCAACAACACAGGTGAAAACTTACGTTTAGCAATGGCACAAAACCCATACTTAAACGTGATGATTCAATCTGGCTACTACGACGGTGCAACAAACTACTTTGATGCTAAATACACAATGTGGCAGTTAGATCCAAGCGGCAAAATGAAAGAGCGCTTAAGCTTTAAAGGCTATCGCAGTGGTCACATGATGTATTTACGTCATGCTGATTTAGAGTCATCAAATAACGACTTACGTGATTTCATCCTTAAATCACTACCAGCCGAAGGCAAAGCAGCAAAATACTAAACAGCGTATTTGCAAATCCATAATAGAAAAAGCCCGTTTTATACGGGCTTTTGTTTTTCCACTAATCTTTTTGGGTATATACTCAAGTCATTGATTTAAGGATTTGGATAATCAGCAAATGGCAGAAAAATTTCGCGTAATGTTTGCAGGGTTTGAAGCCGGTGTCGACCAAGCACAAGCAACAGAACAATTAGCTGCAAAACTAAAAACAACAACAGACAAAGTTGCAACCCTGTTTGAGCATAAGCCATTATTTGCACCAAGCGAGCAAGATAAAGCACTAAAACAAGCAAAATTACTCGCAAGTGTTGGCATTAAAGCCAAGCTCCAACCGATAAACCAAGCAGCCACCAGCAACCAATCAAGCAATACAGATGCACAGACCAAAGAGCGTGAAGAACGTATTTTTGATGCCCTCGATTACATCACCAGTAGCCTTATTCGCCTAGAAGAAAAACTTGATGACTTAGAGCAACGCTTACCTGAGCTTGAAAATAACAGCGTTGCTGATAGTGACGATAGCTGGCAAGAAGATGACTTGCTACTTGAAGACGAATTAACAGAGCCCGTTAAAAAACGCTCAAACACCCTACTCTATTCGCTTATTGCCATGGTCATAGTGTTATTGATCATTTTGGGTGTAGTGGAGCTTTTTCCTGAACTTTTCTCCTTTTTAGAAAGTTAACACTAATATTGACATGAGCAACGCACGAGCAGAAATCAGACAATCCATTCGAAAAAAGCGCAATTCACTGACTGTTGAGCAACAAAAAAATGCAGCGATTGCGCTTAAAGTGAATTTTACTCAACACTTAAAATCACTAAAAACACCTAAAGACGCCCATATTGGCATTTATTTCAGCAATGATGGAGAATTAGACACCTCATTGTTAATTAAAGAATTATGGAAGCAAGAGCAGCATTTATATCTGCCTATAATCCACCCCTTCAATGGCACAACTTTATACTTTCAGAGATATGAAGAAAATTCACCCATGACTGCAAACCGCTATGGTATCTTGGAGCCCAAGTTAAATTGCAGTCAAATATGTCCTTTAGATAAGCTTGATATTTTACTTATGCCATTAGTGGCATTTGATGATCAAGGTAACCGTTTAGGAATGGGCGGTGGGTTTTATGACAAAACGTTGGCTCGGTATTACCAAGAAAACTGGCAAAAACCGATTTTGATAGGCCTTGCCCATCAATGTCAGCATGTTTCAGCATTGCCAATTGAATCGTGGGATGTACCGTTAAAACACATTATAACCCCAGAGAAAATCTACCAATGGTAAGCAAACTGTTTGTATACTATAGGCCCTCTCTGACAGCTAACTGAGCACATAATTATGACGCAAGATGAATTAAAAAAAGCCGCTGCCTGGGCAGCCCTAGAGTTTGTAAATGAAAATACCATTGTTGGCGTAGGTACAGGCTCTACAGTGAATCACTTTATTGATGCACTTGATACAGTAAAAGACACCATTACTGGTGCGGTTTCAAGCTCTGAGGCTTCAACTGAAAAGTTAAAAGCACTGGGTATTGAAGTATTCGAACTAAACGATGTATCAAGCCTTGATGTGTATGTTGATGGCGCAGACGAAATCAACCCACACAATGAGATGATCAAAGGCGGTGGTGCAGCCCTGACACGCGAGAAAATCGTTTCAGCGGTAGCAAAACAATTTGTTTGTATTGTTGATGAATCTAAAGAAGTTACAACATTAGGCGCATTTCCACTTCCTGTTGAAGTGATCCCAATGGCACGCAGCTATGTAGCGCGTGAACTAGTAAAACTAGGCGGTGACCCTGTTTACCGTGAAGGTGTTGTAACAGATAACGGTAACGTCATTTTAGACGTGCACAATTTAGATATCAGCAACGCCAAAGAATTAGAACTAACAATCAACCAGATTGTTGGTGTAGTAACAAACGGCTTATTTGCCCATCGCGGTGCAGATAAAGTCATTATCGGCACCAAAAACGGGCCGCAAATAAAGTAAATAGGAATGAGGATATGAGTAAGGTATCGTTAGCAAAAGACAAAATTAAAATTCTCTTGCTGGAAGGCGTGCACCAAAGTGCTGTAGAAACGCTTAAGCGTAATGGCTACAGTAATATTGATTACGTAAAAACATCCTTACCTGAAGACGAGCTCATTGAGCGCATTAAAGATGTGCACTTTGTAGGCCTTCGTTCTCGCACTCATATTAATGAAGCGGTATTAGAAGCAGCTGAAAAGCTAGTCGCAATCGGCTGCTTCTGTATCGGTACTAACCAAGTAGACCTGCAAGGTGCTCGTGAGCGTGGTATTGCGGTATTTAACGCACCATTCTCAAACACCCGCTCTGTTGCAGAATTAGTGCTTGGTGAAATCTTATTATTACTTCGTGGTATTCCAGAACGTAATGCCCTAGCGCACCGCGGAGGTTGGTTAAAATCAGCCAACGGCTCATTTGAAGCTCGTGGTAAAACCTTAGGTATTATTGGTTACGGCCACATTGGTACACAGCTAGGTATCATGGCTGAAAATATCGGCATGAACGTTGAGTTTTACGATATCGAAGACAAGCTAACACTGGGTAATGCAACGCAAGTTCATAACCTAACTCAGTTACTACAACGTGCTGACGTTATTAGCTTACACGTACCAGAAACACCACAAACGAAGAACCTAATTGGTATGGCTGAGCTTGAAGTAATGAAGCAAGGCGCGATCTTGATCAATGCTTCTCGCGGCACTGTTGTTGATATTGACGCTCTAGCAGAATCACTGCGTGATAAAAAGCTGAGCGGCGCTGCAATCGACGTGTTCCCTGTAGAACCAAAATCAAATGATGAAGAGTTCGTATCACCGCTACGCGAGTTCGATAACGTGATTTTGACTCCGCATATTGGTGGTTCAACTCAAGAAGCACAAGAAAATATCGGTATTGAAGTAGCGGGCAAACTTGCTAAGTACTCAGATAATGGTTCAACCATTACGGCGGTTAACTTCCCTGAAGTATCACTGCCTGAACTTGCAAACCGCAGCCGCTTATTACACGTACACCACAACCGCCCAGGTGTTCTAACGCAAATTAACCAAGCGTTTGCACAGCACGGCATTAATATCGCAGCCCAGTACTTACAAACTGACGAATCAATTGGTTACGTAGTAATTGATGTAGATACAGACCAATCAGAAGTCGCTCTTAAAGAGCTAAGTGCTGTTGAAGGGACTATCAGAGCACGTATCCTTCACTAATCGTTGGTATAACAAATAAAAAGCGCAAACAGTTAAACTGCTTGCGCTTTTTTTTGTAGGACAAAACTTTAAGGTAGGTTGGTTTGAGCGCAGCGAAACCCAACACGGGAACCCAGCTTTAAACCGTAAATTTCAAGCTCTAAGCCATAAATAGCTTACCGTAGGCGTGAAATTTATTTTGCGCGATGTCTTATTTCTTATAAATAACACACAAGAAATTTCAGGTGAACAGCCAAAGTAGCAGCAAGCTTGTGATTATTCTCATTACGCTACAGCAAAACTAATAGGGTGTACCTTGGTTAGGTTAACGTTTTGTTTAGCTTGCCAAAGATTGTAATTATCCTGCATCGATAGCCAACTTTCAGGGCTTCTACCCAAAGCCTTAGATAATCTTAATGCCATTTCAGGAGTAATAGAGCTCTGCCCCTTAAGGACTCTGTTAAGAGTTGAAGGTGAGACATCCAACTGTTTCGCGACAAATCTACAGCTGTAACCGAAAGGCTCCATATATACATCGGAAATAAATTCACCCGGATGCGGTGGATTATGCATAGTCATTAGTGATAATCCTCGTAGTTTAATATGTAGGCGTTACCATCTTTAAATTCAAATGTTACTCGCCAATTACCATTTACAGTTATTGACCAAACACCATCACGATTGCCTTTTAATGGATGCAACTTAAACCCAGGTAAATCGATATCTTCAATAATCGAAGCGGTATCTATAGCGGCTAGTTGCATTCTCAAACGGCGCTCGTGTTTGGCTTGAATCCCTGCTTTGCTTCCAGTCTCGAAGAACTTTTTCAAGCCTTTATGTTTGAATGTCTTGATCATTGCTAAAGTGTAGCGTGCTGCGCAACAGGTGTCTACTTTAATTATAATCCCCTCGCTTAGGGGAATAATCGTGGACTAAAACTTGAAGCGGAGCAAAAACCACCGCATTAATTAAAAGCTTTAAGCCGTAAATTTTAAGCGCTAAGTCAGATACGGCTCACCGTAGGCGTAAAATTCATTTCGCGCGAACATCAGCTACGAAGATAACTTTCCGGTAGTAATTCCTTAGTTAATTTGTTAAAAATGTTTTTATTATTCATTTGTACAATTTATAAACAACCAAATTATTGAGAGTCAAAAGGAATTTGAGTCATGGATGAAATATTTGCATTTGCCGATGAAAGTGGAACCTCAAAAGGATGTCCCTGCTACACGATAGGTATAATTGCCATTCCCAAGCACTACTTCGCTGAATTCAATCAAAAAATTTCTGACATTTACGATAAAAGTGGTCTACAAGGTGAAATAAAATGGGAAAAAGTTAGGAAAAGTGCTGGTCAGATAAATTTATGTATAGATATACTGAGATTCATATTAACCAGTCCTGTTTCATTTCATGCTATAGCAGTATATAAGCAACCATATAGAAAGTGGCATAGCAATGAGGAGACAGCTTTTTACACGACTTATGATTTCCTCATCCGTGAGAGTAGCCGTTCGAAAAATGCAAAAATAACTGTTTTTGCAGATCAAAAATCTAGCTCTTATTCAAAACAAAATGAAGTAATGCAGATAGTAACAAATCATATGTTAGCGAAGCTGCCAACATCTTCAAAAGTACATCATGTTGCAATGGAAGATTCTAAATATCACTGGGGCTTACAAACAGTAGACATATTAACTGGCGCAGTTAACAGTAGTTATCAATTGTTTTTTAATCCTTCGGCACAAATGCAGCTAGCTAAGAAAATAGCTATAAGTAAAATGGCAAGTATTCTAGGTTGGGATTCTCTTGCATACGATACAATGCCGAACAATGACTTTAATATTTGGCATTTCCCTCCGGAAACGAGAGCTATACCTGCAACAAAGCAAGTTATACCAAACTTTTCAATAGCTAATATAAGTAGAGAGGAGTTTGAGTATTATATGAGAAATAACAAATAACTTTACTTTAATTACTAATCACTTTCTTTGCGAATGAACTCCACCTCAAACACACTTCCCTGTGTAAATCACGCCGATGAGTCAGTAAATTTTACTTATCGGTTTGCGGTGCCTCAGCGTCTTTATCTTGCTGTTTTTCGCTTATCATGGCATTTAATTTCTCGCCGCCTTTGATGCCAAAATCTAACGTGCGGATTGGGAATGGGATGGTCATATCAGCTTCGCTTAGGGCGTTTCTAACTGCCACAACAGCCTTGTGACGAACGGTCATGAAATCTGCTTCGCCGGGGTATTTAATCCAAAACCAAACTAGTAAGTTAACGCTGCTATCGCCAAAGCTTTCGGCATAAACGGCGGTTTCTTCTTGTTTAATCACAAAATCAAACTCATTGATTTTTTTAACAATCACCTCAGCGGCTTGCTCGGGGTCATCGGCATACGAAATACCTACTGGTACCTCGATACGACGCACACCTAAGGTGCTGTAGTTACTGAGTATATTTCTAAATAGAATCTTGTTAGGCACTAAGATAAGTTGCCCATAAAAGTTCTCAATGAGGGTGTTTCTAAGGTTAATCGCCTTAACGGTACCAAACACGCTTTCGGTGCGAATCACATCACCCGTTTTGAATGGTTTGCGAATACCCATGGCAATACCCGCTATAAGGTTCTCTGTCATGTCCTGAAAGGCAAAACCAATAGCGAGGCCTACGATACCCGCACCAGCTAGTAATGAGGTGACCGTGCCTCTGAGGCCCAAGAAATCAAGGGCTACAAATAAGCCTACACATAATACGATGACTTTTACTATCGATGACATTAAGTCTGCTATTTGTGAAGACTCTAACGAACGGCGTAATAGCTTTCTAAGCATTGAACCAACGATACGTGCCAGCAGTGAAAACACGATAGTAATGATTACTGCAACAATAAAGTTAGGGATATGGCTTATGATGATATCAACCCAGCCACCGAGCTTTTCTTCTATAAGCTTTTCGGCTTCACCGACGGTTGGTATTTTTAACATGCGACTACCTGATACATTAAGAAACATAACTGCTGTTTTGCAAAATAAGCGCCAGTTTCATACAAGCACAAAAAAGCCGTGCTTAGCACGGCTGTTTTAATTCATTTTACTAAAAGTTTAGTTCTGCTCTTCCCGTAAGAAAACAGGCTCTAATTCTTTTGCCGTAGCATCGCTGCTAAAGTAATAACCTGCAACGGTGAAATCTTTTAAATCACTTAATTGGGTGATTTTATTTTCAATGATGTAACGTGCCATCATGCCGCGGGCTTTTTTCGCATAAAAGCTGATCACTTTATATTGGCCGTTTTTACAGTCTTTAAAATGTGGAGTGATGATTTGTGCATTTAATGCTTTTTTATCAACCGCTTTAAAATACTCATTCGAAGCAAGGTTTACCAAGTATTTGCTATCTTGCTCAACAAGCACTGTATTTAGCTTTTCGGCGATAACACTGCCCCAAAACTCATATAAGTTTTTACCGCGTGGGTTTTCTAACTTAGTACCCATTTCAAGGCGGTAAGCTTGCATTAAATCTAATGGTTTAAGCACACCATAAAGACCAGACAAAATACGTAAGTGCGACTGTGCGTAATCAAAATCAGCATCGCTTAGAGTTTGCGCATCTAAGCCACCGTATACATCACCATTAAAGGCTAGCACGGCTTGTTTTGCATTGTCTTGCGTAAATGGCTGTGACCACTCGGCGAAACGCGCCGCATTCAAACCAGCTAGTTTATCGCTGATTTTCATTAGGCTACCAATTTGCGCTGGTGTTAAATCACGGCAAACTGACATTAACTCTTCGCTGTGCTCGAGTAATTCAGGTTGAGTGAATTTATCGGTCGTGGCTGGTGTTTCGTAATCTAAATTTTTTGCAGGTGAAATAACAGTGATCATACTTAGCTATTGACTTGTAATTTGTTTGATGTCAATTTCAACATTAATTGAATCAAAATGCACGTTTTGTTTCGTCCTGCCTTTATCCGCTGTTCTTTTCATACATAATGTTCTAGTTTTCTGTATTAAGGACATTTGACCTATTAAACACTGTCATAGTGTTGCAGCATAAAGGCCGCTATAATGGATTTTCTTTTAACTTGCTTGGAATGAGGAAAGCAAATGACTTCAGCACTACAAAGGCTTAAACAGCATTCATCTATTGTTGCAGATACAGGTGATATTGAAGCTATCAAAAAGCACCAACCAGAAGATGCAACAACAAACCCATCTCTACTTTTAAAAGCCAGTGAAATTGAAGCGTATAAGCCTTATTTAGATAAAGCGTGGCAATATGCCAAAGAAACCGAGCAAGATGCAGCTAAACAACTTGAGTTAGCATGTGATTACTTTGCTGTATTAATTGGTAAAGAAATTAGCGAAATCGTACCGGGCTATATCTCTACAGAGGTAGACGCACGTTTATCATTTGATACCCAAGCGACTATCGACAAAGCACATACGTTACTGAGCCTTTACGAAAAAGAAGGCGTTAGCAAAGATAAAATCCTAATCAAAGTTGCATCAACTTGGGAAGGCATCAAAGCTGCAGAACAGCTTGAAAAAGAAGGCACTAAGTGTAACTTAACGCTGTTATTCTCTGAAGCACAAGCTCGCGCATGTGCCGATGCGAACGTATTTTTAATTTCACCATTCGTTGGCCGTATCTTAGACTGGCACGTTGCTAACGGCATGGAAAAACCAACAGATCCGCTAAACGATCCAGGTGTGCAATCTGTACGTAGCATTTACGAATTTTACAAACGCCACGATTACAAAACGGTTGTTATGGGCGCAAGCTTCCGTAACACAGGCGAGATCATCGCACTTACTGGCTGTGATAAGTTAACGATTAGCCCTGCTCTTTTAGAAGAGTTAGGCCAATTAACGGATGCACAAGAGTACCTACTAGAGAGCGACTTTACTGTTGAAGAAAAACCAGCACCACTAACTGAAGGCCAGTTCCGCTGGTTACATAACCAAGATGCTATGGCAACAGAAAAACTTGCTGAGGGTATTCGTTCTTTTGCTCAAGCACAGCTTGAATTAGAAGCACGCTTTAAAGCAATGTAATTTAGATTACAGTATTTTTTAAAACGCCACCGCTAGGTGGCGTTTTTGTTTCTAAAAAACCACCTTCTTTGATCTATTCATCTATCAATCACAGTTCTGTAACAGTATTGTCACTTTTTTATTCTATTTTTGAGCAGCCTGTGGTATAGGTATTTCCGAGGTTCAAAAAATCAATAGGAGAAGTTCATGGATAGCCTAGACGATATTTTAGAAATATTAGAAGGTCCTAGTACAACAAAAAAGACCTCTACAAAAAATAAAAAGAGAAAATGGCGCGAAATCGAAGCGTTGAAAGACAAGCATAGACTTCGCAAAGAACTACAGGAGTTAGACTATTTCACAGACAGCGTTGAGCTTGATGAATTAGACTTTTAATTAAAGGCCCGCAAGGGCCTTTTGCATTTGCGGCAAAGACCAATTTACTGGTGCTTTATTTTGATCAGTAAGCAGCTGGTTTGTCTTTGAAAAATGCTGACAACCAAAAAAGCCACGATGTGCAGAAAGCGGTGATGGATGCGGGCCTTGGATCACATGATGACGCGAGGTATCAATGTGTTTACCTTTTTTCTGAGCATGTGCGCCCCATAACACAAACACCACACCGTCACAGTGCTGATTGATAAGCGCAATTACTGCATCAGTAAACTTTTCCCAGCCAAGATGCTTATGAGAATGAGCTTGCCCTTGCTCAACCGTTAATACTGTGTTGAGTAAGAACACGCCTTGTTCGGCCCAGCTTTGCAAATAGCCATGATGAGGTATCTCAAAACCTTCTATATCAGTAGCCAACTCTTTGTACATATTTTTCAAAGACGGGGGCAGCTTTTTAACTTCTGGTAATACCGAAAAGCACAAGCCATGGGCTTGCCCTTCTCCGTGGTAAGGATCTTGCCCTAAAATAACCACCTTAACTTCATTCAAAGGGGTAGCATCAAAAGCTGAGAATACCTGTTCGTCTTTGGGATAAACGGTAACGCCTGCTGCGCGTCTATCGGCCACATATTGTAAGGTTTCTTGCATGTAGGGCTTAGCAAGCTCAGTATCTAGAAATGTTTGCCAATCGTTCATTTTGAAGCCTGTATTTGCTGACGAGAAACGTCTATTTTACCACACATGTCGGTCAAACCATCAAGCATACGGATTGTAAAACGGTGCAATAAGTCTGCGTTTACACTAATAAACTGGTTATGTTGCACTGCTGGCAATTCAGGCCATTGTCGCCAATCAATTTTAGGCTGAGGCTTTTTTGATTTTTCATCTGGAATAATCACGACCTCTGGATTGGCAACCAATACATTTTCAATACTAATGCGCGGGTAGTCTGTATCACTATTAGCAAACACATTATCCGCATGACAAATAGTTAATAGCTGATTGATCCAAGTATTTCCGCCAACTGTCATCATTGGCTCAGGCCATAATTGATAAAACACCGACACTTTCGGTTTGCCTTCTTGCGCTCTGCGAATAGCATTGAGTTTAGTTTCAAACTGTTTGGCTACTTTATTTGCCTTGGTTTGCAAATGCGTAAGCGTGCCTAGTTTACGTAGTTCATCTGCCACATTATCAACCTGATTTGGATTGCTGTACGCTACCGGAATACCTAACTTTTCAATGTAAGCGAGATCTTCGGCTTTGTTACCCGTTTTCCAAGCCAGAACTAGGTCTGGTTTTAACGACAACAGTTTTTCCATGTTAATCCCGTAATAGCCACCTACCCGTTCGATATCATTCGCTTGCTGAGGAAAGTCTGCATAGTCAACAGTACCCACAATGCGCTCTCCAGCACCAATCGCAAACAGGTTTTCAACGATATGTGGGGCTAAGGCAACAATACGTTGAGGCTCTTTTATTTCATTAGCCTGAGCCAATGTTGGTAAATAAAATAAAACACTTACGAGTGCAAACTTGATGGTTCTCATGTTAATAATCGAACCCTTTTTGTGCTTTTATTCCTGCATCAAAAGCGTGTTTTACGTTTCTGACTTCACTGACTGTATCAGCTAAGTCGGTTAGTTTTCGGTGCGCACCACGACCTGTAATAATCACCGATTGCATAGCAGGGCGAGAGCTAACTGCCTCCAGCACGTCGTCTAAATCAATATAGCCGTAGGTGATCATATAGGTTATTTCATCTAGCATAACGAGGTTAATTGACTCATCCTTCAGCATTCTTTTTGCTTCTTGCCATGTCACTTGCGCAGCAACGGTATCTGACTCTTTGTTTTGTGTTTCCCAAGTAAAACCGGTGTTCATAATAACAAATTCAACCCCCGCTTTTTCGAGTAGGTTACGCTCACCACACTCCCATGTGCCTTTAATAAACTGACATACAGCTGCTTTCATTCCGTGACCTACCGCACGTGCAACAGTACCAAACCCAGAAGTCGATTTCCCTTTACCGTTGCCAGTTATAACCTGAAAAATACCCTGCTCTTTTTGTGCAGCAGCAATCCGTTCGTCGACTTTTTGTTTTACTTTTTGCTGGCGTTGTTGGTGCTTATCTTGATTCTGTTCGCTCATTGTTGTTCCTTATGTCTCTAAATTGAAGTTCTCATAAATATTGATGATTTGTTCAATATCGAGATTCTCTGCTACTACACTAGCTAAACGGTTTAACTGCTGTTCACGGTTTAAGTTAATATCAATCGGCTTAATTTGGCTATTTGGTGCAAGCCAAGTTATTAGCTCAGATACGCCTTCAGGGGTATCGAACAAGCCATGTAAGTAAGTACCTGCTACTTGGTTATCATCACTAATAAAACCATCTACTTTGAATCCACTTGGGTGTTCATTAAAACTCAAAAATGGCTTATCAAGTGCCGGCCCTTGACTAATCCCGGCGTGAATTTCATAACCTGAAATTGCTTTATCGCGATTGTTTAAATGAAGAATGCCAGAGACTTGGCTTAGTACTTTTTGTTGCCCTAATTGCGTTTCAAAGTCAGCAAGTCCGAGTCCTTCAGCGCTGCCTAAATTAGACTCCACTGCATGTGGATCAGCAAGGTAGTTGCCTAGCATCTGCAGCCCACCACATACTCCCAGCACTTTACCGCCATAGCGTAAATGACGTGTTATTTGTTTATGCCAACCTTCATTTTTTAAAAACGCTAAATCGCTCAGTACATTTTTACTGCCCGGAATAATAATCAGATCAACACTTGGAATAGCCTGGGTATGACGTACATACTGTAAATCAATTTCTGGTTGTAATCGCAGTGCATCGAAGTCTGTGTGATTACTAATATGAGGAAGTAGCAACACGGCTATGCGTAATTGCGGTTTATCTACCTGATTAGTTATAGCAACGGCATCTTCTGCATCGAGTGCTAAGTCATGTAAATAAGGTAACACCCCAAGCACTGGCTTATTGGTGTATTGCTCTAACCAATCAAGGCCTCCTTGCAATAACGCAATATCACCACGAAAACGGTTAATCACAAAGCCTTTAACGCGCGCTTGCTCCGACTCAGACAACAAGGCTAACGTTCCGACTAAATGAGCAAACACGCCGCCTTTATCGATATCGGCAATGATGATCACCGGGCAATCAACCGCCTCAGCGTAACCCATATTAGCAATGTCGTTTTCACGCAGGTTAATTTCTGCTGGGCTCCCTGCACCTTCAACAACCAGTAATTCAAAACGTTCACTTAAACGCTGCTGCGAAGTAAGAACTGCATCCATCGCCACTTTTTTGTAGTCGTGATAACTGCCCGCTTCCATATTCGACAGCGCTTTACCATGAACGATTACCTGCGCCCCGGTATCGCTGTTAGGTTTTAATAAGATAGGGTTAAAATCGACTTCTGCGGGGACTTTTGCCGCTACTGCTTGCAAAGCTTGTGCGCGACCTATTTCGCCACCATCTTCGGTTACGGCGCTATTTAACGCCATATTTTGTGGCTTAAAAGGCGCAACCTTAATGCCTCGATTAGCAAAGATCCGGCAAAGTGCTGCTACAAGAGTACTTTTACCTGCATCTGAGGTCGTGCCTTGCACCATTAATGTTTTCATCATTGTTCTCTTTTTAAGGTTTGTGCAAGACCTGCAATCACAAACTCAACACGTGCAACTTGCTGTGCTAAGGCTTGATGTAACCAACCTGAATGATCAACAAACTGACGGCTTAATTCACCGAGCGGCACAATACCATGACCCACTTCATTGCTGACAAAAATCACCTCACCCGGCAATTGCGATAGCACATCGAGTAAGGCCGCTTTTTGCTCAAGCCAAAATGCTTCACCCTGCTGGCATAAGCAATTACTCAACCATAGGGTTAAACAGTCCACTAAAATACAGTTTTCAGCATGGCTATATTGTTGTAGTGCTTTAGCCAAATACAAAGGCTCTTCGACAAGCTGCCAATGCTTAGCGCGCTCTGCTTGATGCCTATTAATTCGGGCTGTCATTTCTTCATCACCCGCATTGGCTGTGGCAATATAGATAAGCGGCTTGTTTGAATCTGTTGCCAGCTGCTCAGCAAAACGGCTTTTACCGCTGCGAGCACCGCCTAAAATTAAAGTATGTTGTTGGCTCATAATAAACTCACCAAGCAAAGGTAAGTAACAAGCTCAGATACTTGCTGGGCTGCCCCTAAGCAATCGCCGGTGTAGCCAGATAACTGTTTTTCAAACCAGCGCTTTAATAGTAAGCGAGTAACACAAAGCACACTGATGAGTATTAATAATTGCCCTAGAGTGAAGCCAAAAAACAACCATGCAATTGCTAACACCGCACCGCCAGTTGCTAGCAGTATTTGATAACTCTGCGTGCTTAAATGCATCGCAATGGGTTTTACTTTAGATGTGGCGTCCTGACTTACATAGTCCATGTCTGCAATTAAACTTGTTGCTACAACCCGACTTAAGCTTTGCCCTAAAACAAGTGCAATAATCACAGTACTGGTTACTTCACTAAGTGCGACGAGTGTTTGGTACTTAATTAATAAGGCCATCACAAGCGCCGCAGCACCATAGGTACCTAAGCGACTATCTTTCATAATGCTCAGCTTATCTGCAACGTGCCAACCACCACCAAAGCCATCCCAGACATCTGCAAGGCCATCTTCATGAAATGCCCCTGTAATTATCAAGCTAAACGCCATAACTAAGGCAACTGCAATGGCTGCAGGGAATAACCAACTTAGCAGCAAAAAGCTCAGCGCTAAAAGTACACCTAATATCACACCGACCAATGCAAAATAGCGGCTGGCCTGATTGAGTGCCTGACTCGATACTGCAAAGTTTAACTTAACGGGTATACGCGTTAAAAAACTAAGTGCCAGTAAAAATAGTTGAAGCTGACTTGGGGTAGAGTCAGAAGTGTGTTGTTCAGCGCTCATATCAGACAACTTGCTCAACATTGGCATCGGCAAAACTTGCCATGTCATTGTAAAACGCCAAAGATGCTTGCAGTAAAGGTAAGGCAAGCGCAGCCCCAGTGCCCTCTCCTAATCTTAAATCAAGCTGCAATAAAGGTGTTGCGTGCAAGGCATTGAGCATTGCTTTGTGCCCTTGCTCATCAGAAGCATGAGCAAATAACATATAATCGCGAGCGTTTGCATTAATGCGAGTTGCAACAAGCGCCGCTGCAGTACAAATAAAGCCATCCACGATCACCGCCATACCAAGTTCCGCAGCAGCTAAAATGGCACCGGTGATCTGAACAATTTCAAAACCACCTAATGCAGCGAGTGTCATTAGTGGGTCATCAAAATGAGCTTGGTGTAATTGAAGTGCTTGCTCAACAACTTTAATTTTTTTAGCTATAACCTCGTCGCTCACACCTGTGCCTTTACCAACACATTGGCTGGCAGGTAAAGACAAAATGGCAGCCATTAATGCCGCAGCACTTGTGGTATTGCCAATACCCATCTCACCAAAGGCGATGGTATTACAACCTTGCTCATAGAGTGAATGAACTCGCTGTTTGGCTAATGCAAACCCTTTTTCGACCTGGCTAAGTGACATGGCCATTTCAGTATTCAGTGGTGCAGTGATTTCACCTAAACGCTGGTTATGCACTCTTTTATCGTGTGAAGTATTGAGAGTTCCTGCATCCACAACTTCCAGCTGCCAGCCAAGCTGGCGACAAAATACATTAATCGCTGCGCCTCCTGCTGCAAAGTTTGCCACCATTTGTGATGTAACGCTGCTAGGAGCAATTGACACGCCTTGGCTTGCCACACCATGATCGCCTGCAAATACAACTAGAGAAGGGTTTGAAATAACCGGTTTAAAGGCAACTAGCGCCTGCTCACTATCAAGCTGCTTTGAAAAAATAAGCGTTAATTGTTTGGCACAACTTTCAAGCTGACCTAAAGCGCCTAGCGGCTTTGTTTTAAGGTCTATTTTTTGTTGAATTACAGCTGAAAATTGCTGATCAATAGGCATGATATTAAACATTAGCTACCTGCTCTGTTTACGAAAATAAAGTAAGAATAAAAAGAACACACTACCGATAGCGGCTGTGATCACACCAACAGGTAGTTCTTGGTTATTCAATAGGGTTCGGCATAACACATCGACCCACACCATAAAAATGCCACCGACCAAGGATGTCATAACTAAGTTATGGCTGCTGCCTTGCGGCGAAAAGTAGCGCACAATATGTGGGATCATCAGGCCGACAAAACCAACGCCACCACACATAGCAACAAGCACCGCTGTTATTAATGAACTTAGCAGTAGCATCATGATCCGAAAGCGTTGTACATGAATCCCCAAAGTCGCTGCACTTTCATCACCAAGCAGCATCGCATTTAGCTGACGACGAAATGCAATCATCAAAGTCATACAGGCAATAATAACGGCAAACGGCAGCCAAAGAGTGTCCCACTGAGCACGAGAAAAACTGCCCATCGTCCAAAACAAGATAGCGGTGATGGCTTGTGGATCGCTAAAATAAAGCAGCAGACTAGTCAGAGCACTAAATAAGAAAGATAAAGCAACACCAGCGAGTAACATGGCTTCAACTTGGCCAACATGGCGACGCCCTGCAATAGCAATAAGCAACAGCATAGAAAGTAAGCTTCCGGCAAATGCTGCAACTGACATACTAAAGCCAAAACTCACACCGGTTAGGGCTATAAAGCACACCACACCAAATGAAGCCCCAGAAGAAATACCAAACAAGTAAGGGTCAGCAAGCGGGTTTCGGGTTACGGTCTGCAAAATTAATCCTGCAAGAGCCAGCCCTGAGCCTGCTAAAAATGCCAGCATTGTTCTGGGCATACGTAACTGCCAAATAATACGCTGCACAAATTCATCGCTACCTTGGCTAAACAAACCATTAAAAACATCACTCAGTGGCGTATTTGCAGCACCAAAGCTCAATGCTAAAAAACAACTAATAAGCCCTACGACAACACAGATACTTAAACGCATTGCATCAGTCATGTTGATGCTCCTGTGTCTGATAGCCATAAAAATAAGTGATGTGCGGAATAAACTTATCAGTACTTGATTGCGGGTGAGCAGATACCGCTGCGCAGACACCAAATACATCACTCAACAGCTGCTCAGTAAGTACCGCTTTTGGTTGCCCCTGACAAACCAAACGCCCTTCATCAATCACCAATAATTCATCACATAAACTCGCTGCGAGATTTAAATCATGGAAAGAAGCAAGAACAGTCACATCGAGGGACTTTGCTAATTCCATTATTTGAATTTGGTATTTAACATCAAGGTGACTGGTAGGCTCATCCATGATGAGCAACTTAGGTTGTTGTACGATAGAGCGTGCAATAAGCGCTCTTTGCTTTTCGCCACCTGAGAGCGAATCAAATGCTTGTTCACTATGATGAGATAAACCAACCTGCTCTATCGCTTGATATATTCGCTGTTTATCATTGGCAGACGTGGTGCTGAAAAGTCGCTTATGAGGTGTTAAGCCTAAACTCACTACATCGAACAAAGACAAATTAAACTGCGATGGAGACTCTTGTAAAACCACAGCAACCTGCTTTGCAAATTCATCAGCACTGATTTGCCAGATATCTTGACCGCTCAGCAAAACAACCCCTTGCTGAGGTTTCAAGTAACGATAAAGACAACGCAGCAAGCTTGATTTACCAGCCCCATTAGGGCCAAGTAGACCGATAAACTGCCCTGCTTTTAACTCAAGGTTAATTGATTCAAGTATGGTTTTATTCGCAGTACCCCAACTTAAATCAGACACTGATATTAATGGTGCAGCGCTATGGCTATTTTGTTGCAAGCTTATTCTCTCTTGACGAGCAATCGCAACGCACAAGAAAGCACTGGTAAGTACCAGAAAATGACGTGAGTTGACCCGCTCGATGATTAATTGTTAGTGCTAAGTATCTGGCTGACCATTATTTAGATGGATTACAGTTGCGGGAACAGCTGGAGAATTTCACTCCATTCCATAGCATATGAGTATTATGGCGGGCTAAGTAAATAATTCAATGAATATCGCTCTAGATGGCTAAAAAACAATTTTAGGCCAAGCCTGTCCTTGTTCATCTATATATACATCGAGTGTAATAAGCCCCGCATAAGGAAGATGAAAAACATTTAAATGCGTGGCTGATTGTTTTGGCATCTGACAAACAATAGCGAGAATTTGTTTGATCACTCCAGCATGACTAATTACCAATGACTGTTCATGCTTAGATTCACATAGTGATTGTAAAAATGTTTGCCACCATGCCTCTACCCGGGCGTAAAAGTCTGCCATAGATTCACCATTGGGTACTTTTACTTGCCATGGGTGCTGCCAAAAATCACCAATATGAGGCTTACTTGTTTGCTGCCAAAGCTGTTGGTAATCTTGGCCATCCCAATCACCAAAATTAAACTCTTTCAGCGCGTTATAATACTGTATATGTAGTGAGTGCTGATTTGCTAAATAATCAGCGTGGACTGAGCAACGCTTTAGTGGTGAGCTATATATGGCATTTAAATTTATGAGCTCAGCAGAGGCTTGGCGCATTTGCTTATGACCAAGCTCTGATAAATCGACATCGATTTGCCCAGAAAGAATTCCAGGCGTAGCTATTTCGCCATGGCGAAGAAAGTAAACTCGTGAAGTAAATGCGTCCATAATGTTCCTCAGTAAACCATTAGTGAACGTTAACGCGTTTTAAATACTCTGTCGACTTATGCTAAGGCTGTTATGCTCAGAGAGTTAAGCTAAACGCATTAAACGAACATCAAAATGCAGCACTGCATTTGCGCCAATTTTGCCACCGTTACCTTTTTTACCCCAAGCAAGCTCTGGAGGGATCACAAATTCATAACGAGAGCCAATATTCATTAATAGCAAACCTTCTCTTAACCCTTCTATAGCTTCAGATAAAGCGAACACCTCAGGCATACCCGCTTTATAACTGTCGGCAATCACATTGCCATCAGCAAGCATAATACGTTGATTAATAACCACTGTATCAAACTCTGTTACTCGCTCCCCTTCAACTTCATCAATCACTTTATACATTAAGCCCGACGGACATAGATGTGTATCTGGATGCGATGAGAACTTAGCAATAAATGCTTCACTATTTTTACGATTTAAACCTGAAGAACCTTTTGACTTGGTCGTTTTCTTACGAGACACAGTAAACCTTAATTGTATTACAAATATAAAACGCTTTATCGCATAACAAGGTAGGGGAAGCAAGTTTGCGAGAGTAAAGTTGCAAGTTAGAAAGGGAAAAGTTTGAGGATCTGGCGTAGGTTGGGTAGAGCACAGCGAAACCCAACACAGAGCTATCAGCTTTCAGCCGTCAGCGATCAGCCGCGCGGTGTGGGTATTTGGGGCAGAGTCTCTTTAAGTAATAAAATCTTGTTGGAGGCACTTCAGTGCCGAAATAATAAAAAAAATATTCATTGCTGAAGCCATTCTTACGCCAGACTTGACCTTGAAATTTAAACTTTATCCTTGCTAACTAGCAACTCGCTAACTCGTGTTGGGTTTCGCTACGCTCTACCCAACCTACCTGGAGAATGAACAGAGTGAATGCTGAGGGAGTCTCGGTACTAAACAACCACACAGTTCAACTGACATCTAACCTCTGATATCTCTGTATTTCAGCTGACGTCTAACGGCTGAAAGCTGACAGCTCCCAGACGCAAAAAAGCCCGATTCTTTCGAATCGGGCTTTCTTTAATAGGATCCTGGCGATGACCTACTTTCACATAGAAGCTGCTACACTATCATCGGCGCTGTTTCGTTTCACTACTGAGTTCGGCATGGGGTCAGGTGGGTCCAAAACGCTATTGTCACCAAGAAAATTCTTTTCAATTTTCTTATTATTTTATTTATAGTCTTTCGACTTAATTTAAAGTCTTGCGACTGAATTTGGAGCCTGGCGATGACCTACTTTCACATAGCAGCTGCTACACTATCATCGGCGCTGTTTCGTTTCACTACTGAGTTCGGCATGGGGTCAGGTGGGTCCAAAACGCTATTGTCACCAAGCAAAT